>DASXVO010000021.1 GCA_036504215.1 Vicinamibacterales bacterium
GATGACAACCTGATCGGCAGCCCGACGCGCGCCAAGGACCTGCTGCGGGCGATGATCCCCTGGATGGAGCAGCGCGGCTACCCGTTCGAGCTGAATACCCAGGTCTCGGTGAATCTCGCAGCCGACGCGGAACTCCTCGACCTGATGATCCGAGCCGGGTTCCAGCGCGTGTTCGTCGGGATCGAGAGCACCGATGCGGCGTCGCTCGAATTGAGCGGCAAGCGGCAGAACCTGGCGATCGATCTGAACGACGCGTGCGGAATCCTCACGAGGGCGGGCCTGCAGGTCATCGCCGGATGCATCATCGGGTTCGACCACGAGGAGCCCGGCGTGGACCAGCGGCTGATCGACTTCGCCGCACGGAACCAGATCCCGGAGATGTTCGTCACGCCGCTGCAGGTCGGGCCGGGCACACGCCTGTGGGAGAGGCTCGAGCGGGAGGGGCGGTGGCTTCCCACCGCGTGGAGCGATGACTTGGGAAGCCAGACGGGGTCGATCAACTTCGAGACGACGAGACCGCTCGAAGAGATCAACGCCGAATTGGCTCACGTCTACGAAGCCCTGTACGAGCCCGGCGCGTACATCGAGCGTGCGTTCGGCCAGTTCGCCCGCATGCGCCCGCCGACGTTCCAGAGGGCGTTCCTCATGCCGACCGCCAGCGAACTCCGTGCGCTCGCGATCATGCTCTTCCGCCAGACGGTGTTGTACCGGTCGCGTTGGACGTTCCTGCGCCGGCTCGCTCAGGCGCTGGCGCGGTTCCCGGAACGGGTGCCGGCGTACCTCGCGGCGTGCGTGATTGGCGAACACTACTTCGAGTACCGGCACACCGTGTCCGGGCAGCTGGCCGGAGCCGCCAGCCGCTGGACGCACGAGCGTGGCCCGCGCGAAGCCAGCACACCCGCCGCTCCCTGACCTGCGCTGCCGGACCACTTCTCACGGCCGGATCCAGCTTTCTGCCGGCGATCCGCCCGGTCGTCGATCGGCGTGGACATCTGAGCGATGACCTCCGGCCGAGCGCGAGCCTCGCGTAGCAGGACCCGCTCCACAGGTTCACCGCCGTGCCGCTCAGATAGCCCTCGGCGCCAACCGGCAGGAACTCCGCCGACGGGCTCGTCTCCCGGGCGAACATGCCGACGGCCCCGCGGGGGCTGGCCATCAGGTAGCGATCGACGGTGACCTTCAGACCGTGTGTTGCGTGAGTGAAATCGACCGTCAGCAGTTCCTGGAAGTCGAATCCCAGGTAGGCCTCGGCGCCACCGTCGATGTACTCCCAGAGGTTGGCCAACCCGAAGTGGCGAGGTGTGGTGGTGCGCGTCCAGCCCGGCACAGCATTGTCCTCGGGCAGCTTTGGCTCACTGCGCGTGGAGCAGCCTCACACTTCTTCTGCCGTCGCGCACTCATGCTAGGATCGGACCGTTCCGAAAGAGGCTAGCCCTGAGCGAAGGCCAGGAGTGCTGTCGGCCGGCATGGGATCCGCGCGCGGGATCGAAAGGAACTGGCGTGCGCCTCGACGAGCTCTTCGTCAGAACCGCGAAGCGGTACGAGAAGAAGGTGGCGATCGTCGACCGCGCCACCAACCAGCGCGTGTCGTACAAGGCCGCCCTGCTTCGCTCGCTGATCCTCGCCGAGAAGCTCAAGTCGTTCGACGAGGGGTTCGTCGGCATCATGGTGCCGACCAGCGGCGGCTGCATCTACGCGATGCTGGCCGTGCTCCTGAGCGGCCGCACGCCGGTGATGATCAACTACTCGACCGGCGCCGCCGACAACTGCCTGGACGCCCAGCGTCGCCTCGCCTTCCGGACGATTCTCACGTCACGAACACTGCTGGATCGGATCAAGTGTCCGGTCGTGGACGGGATGGTGTGCCTGGAGGATCTGGCCCGGAACGTCTCGGTCCTCGACAAGGTGCGGGGCGCCCTCCGCGCGTCGGCGTCCGCCGACCGCATCGTCGCCCGGCTGCGCCGGCGCAGGGAGGACGAGAATGCGGTCATCCTGTTCACGAGCGGCAGCGAGAAGGAGCCAAAGGCCGTCCCGCTGACGCACGGCAACATCGCGGCCAACCTGACGGCAATCGCCCAGGTGCTCGATTTCGGCGCCGACGATGTGATGCTGGCGAACCTGCCGCTGTTCCACGTCTTCGGCCTCACCGTCAACCTGTGGCTGCCGGTCGAGCGGGGCATGACGATCGTCACGTGCCCCAACCCGCTCGAGTTCAAGTCCGTCTGCGGCGCCATCCGCGACGAGGCCGTGACCGTGATGGTCGGCACGCCGGCGTTCCTCGCGGGGTACCTCCAGAAGTCCGATCCCGGCGACTTCCGAACCGTCCGCCTCATGATAGCGGGCGCCGACAAGTGCCCCGAGCCGCTCCGACGCGGCTACTGGGACAAACACCGCATCATCCTGCTCGAGGGCTATGGGGCGACCGAGACGAGCCCGGTCATCTCGGTGAATACACCGCAGCACAACCGGCCCGGGTCGGTCGGCAAGCCGCTGCCCAACGTCGAGGTCCGGTTGGAACACTACGACACGGGCGAGACGTGCGCGGTCAATCAGATCGGCAAGGTGCTCGTCAAGGGCCCGAGCGTGATGAAGGGGTACTTCGACGACTTCGAGGCGACGGCCCTTCACATCCGCCACGGGTGGTACGACACGGGCGACATGGGCTACCAGGATGATGACGGCTACCTGTGGCACGTCGGGCGCCTGCGCCGCTTCCTGAAGGTGGCGGGCGAGATGGTGTCGCTCGTCAAGGTGGAGGACGTGCTGGAGAAGTTCCTGCCCGACGACTGCGCGTGCTGCGTCGTCGAGGTGCCAGACGCCCTTCGCGGCGCGCGGATCGTGGCGGCCGTGACGGCACAGGTGGACGAGCGGAGCGTCCTGTCCCAGATGACCGAATCGTTGCCCCGGATTGCCATTCCCAAGCAGTTCGTCATACTGCCCGAGTTGCCGAAGATGAGCAGCGGGAAGCTGGACTTCCGCAGGATCACGGAGATGGTGCGGGATCTCGTCCAAAAGCGCGAGCCTCACGCGAGCGCCTGACGCTCCGCCCCTCACCTCATCAGCGGGGCGCGCTCCGTACCCCGCGACAACGCCTCGATCGTCGCGCGGATGGCGCGCGGCGCCGCCGGAGCCGCCGCGACAGTGGGCATTCGTGGGCGGGAGTCGAGGGCGACCACAACTGGTGTATAACCTGAGGGCATGTTCCTGACCACAGCTGAAGCCGATGCCATCGACGCGGCGGTGGCCCGCGTCGAATCGCGGACCGGCGTGCAGGTCGTCACGGCCATCGTGGGCAAGTCGGACGCCTACGTCGAACTGCCCTGGAAAGCGTTCGCACTGGGCGCATCACTCGCCGCTTGCGCCGTGGTCATCGCCGACGCGACCTCCCCCGAGTGGATCACGGCCCGCACGGCGCTCCTCCATGCCGTGACGATCCTTGGCATCGCCGCCGCATGTGCGCTGCTGGCCGTGTTCGTCCCGCCGTTCGGGCGGCTCTTCCTGCGCAAGACGCGGCGGGACGTCGAGGTGCGCCAGTACGCGGAATCGCTGTTTCTGAAGCACGAGATGTTTGGCACGCGCCGACGCACCAGCGTGCTCGTCTTCATCAGCCTGTTCGAGCGCCGGATCGAGGTCCTGCCCGACGTCGGACTTCACGAGCGCGTGAGCGAGGCGGACTGGCGCGCCCTCGTCGGCCGCATAACCCCGCTCCTCCGGCGGGCCCGAACGTCTGACGCGCTGCAGGAAGGGCTGACCGCGCTCGAATCGCTGCTCGTCGAGAAGGGATGCTGCGCGACCGAGGCCGGCCCGAACGAACTGCCCAACCTGCCCATCGAGGAGGCCGGCGCATGAGGCAGACTCCGCGACACCCGGCGTGGTTGGCGCTGCTGCTCTTGTGCGCCACACCAACAGCAGCATGGGCCGCGATCGACGTCCCCTACCTGACGGGCCGTGTCGTCGACAACGCCAACATCATCGAGGCGTACACCCGCGGGCGGCTGTCGGAGCGCCTCAAGGCGCACGAGCAGGCGACCGGCAACCAGATCGTGGTCCTGACGGTGCCGACCATCCAGTCCGTCAGCATCGAAGAGTACGCGGTGAAGGTGTTCGAAGGCTGGAAGCTCGGGCAGCAGGGAAAGGACAACGGCGTGCTGGTCGTTGTCGTGCCTCAGGATCGGAAGATGCGCATCGAGGTCGGGTACGGCCTCGAGCCCACGTTGACCGATGGGATGTGCGGCCAGATCATCCGCAACGTGATGACGCCGCAGTTCAAGACGGGCAACTACGATCGCGGCATCGAAGAGGGCGTGGGTGTTCTCATCGCGCGGCTCGAGGGAACGGGCGAGGTCCCGAATGCGCCTCCATCCGAGGCGGCGGCGTCGAGTCGGGATCTGTTCAAGGGGCCGGACCTGCCCTGGACCCAGCGTCTCCTCATTGGCGCGTTCATCTTCGGGATCATCGGGCTGTTCACGGTGATCGGGGTGCTGACGCCGGGCGTCGGGTGGTTCCTGTACTTCTTCCTGATCCCGTTCTGGGCGATGTTCCCGATCGTGGTCGTCGGCGTCAACGGGACGGTCGGTCTGCTGGCTGCCTACCTCATCGGCTATCCGGCTACCAAGATCCTGCTGGCCCGAACGGAGTGGTACAAGAAGGCCGCCAAGGACCTGAAGAGCAAGGGGACCGCGAGCATCGGCGGCTTCACCATCAGCGGCTCGGGCGGATCGTCGGGCTTTTCATCGGGCGGCGGTTTCTCGGGCGGCGGTGGGAGCTCGGGGGGCGGTGGCAGTTCGGGAAGTTGGTGAAGGCGTCAGTCGGCTACTTCGTCACGGCACCGGCGTCGGCCAGAACGCCGATACGGCGCAGCCTCACGACCGGTCGCGCCGCGTCTCGCGACGCGGCCAGGTCCACGTCGAATTCGGCCACCCAGTCGTTCTCCATCTCCGGGTCCACGAGCATCTGCTGCACGCGCAAGGTCTGACCGCCGCCGGCGGGCTCGACGTAGGTGTGGCGGATGTTCCGCGCTTCCGGATCGAGGCGGAGCAACTGGTGCTCGGTCCGGTAGGCCTCGATCGCGGTACGCAGCCGCTCGGGCGTCCACGGCTCTCCCGCCGCGTCCTCCGGGCTCGCGAGTGCGTCCAGCGCCGCCTGGTGGCTCCCGATCGACCACGCACGCAGGAACGTGAACACCGAGGTTCGGATCGCCGCCGTGAACTGCTTGGTGTCGCGCGTGATGTCGCGATCCGCCTCCGCGGCGCCCGGCGGCCGGAGGTCCTGGCCGCGCGGCCCGGTCGGCTCGTACGGCCGGTAGTCCGGGTCGCGCATCTTCTCCCACTCGTCGGCCAGGCTCGAGTCGACCTGCTGGATCAGCGTGCGCAGGTACAGTTCCATCTCGAACACCTGGTCGGTCTTCACACCATCGGGCACCGTCTGGCTCAGCGCCTTGTAGACGCTGTTCAGGTGCCGCAGCAGCAGGCCCTCGGCGCGCTCGAGGTCGTAGTCGAGCACGTACTCCGCGAACGATCGGAACTGTTCGAACATCTCGCGTGCAATCGACTTGGGTCGGATGTTCTCCTCGCCCACCCACGGATGCCGGTCGGCGAACGCGTTGAACGTCGTGTAGACGAACTCGCGCAGCGGCTTGGGGTACTCGAGTTTCTCGAGTTCCTCCATGCGCTTGTCGTACTCGACGCCGTCGGCTTTCATCTGCGCGACCGCGCGGTCCTTGATCTTGTCCAGTTGCCGCCTGAGGATGAGTTCGGGATTCTCGAGGATCGATTCAACCAGCGTCACCAGGTCGAGCGCGTATTCCGGCGAGTCCGGGTCGAGCAGCGGGATGGTCTCGAGCAGGTAGAGTGACAGCGTCTGGTCCATCGAGAAGTCGTCCTGCAGATCGACGTTGACCTGCAAGGTCGATCCCTCGGGCGTTCTCGGAATGAACTCCACGATGTGGCGCGTGACCAGCGCACGGAACAACTGCCACGCCCGACGCGTGTGCGCCTTCTTCGCGGCGGCGGTCTCGTGACAGTCGCGGATCATGTGTCGCATCGCGCGGCAGCCGTCGCCGCGGCGGCTGAGCACGTTGAGCAGCATGCCGTGCGACACGTGGAACCGCGAGACGAGCTGCTCGGGTTGGGCGGCCATGAGCCGCTTGAAGGTCGCCAGGTCCCAGTTGACGAAGTTGTGGTCGGGCGGCCGGCGCTTGACGACCTTCTTGCCGTCCCGGGCCGCCTTCTCGCTGAGCTTGATGTTCTCGATCACGTGCTCCGGCGCCTGCACGACCACGAAGCCGCGCGTGTCGAAGCCCTTGCGTCCGGCCCGCCCCGCGATCTGGTGGAAGTCGCGAGCGCTGAGATGCGCGGTCTTCTGCCCGTCGAACTTGCACAGCCGCGTGAACAGCACCGTGCGGATGGGCACGTTGATGCCGACGCCGAGCGTGTCGGTGCCGCAGATGATCTTCAGAAATCCGCGCTGCGCGAGCTGTTCGACGAGCACCCGGTACTTGGGAAGCAGACCTGCGTGGTGCAGGCCGATGCCGTGCCTGAGCCACTTGCGAATCTCCGAACCGTACGGACTCGTGAAGGCGAAGTCCTTGATGATCTCGGCAATCGCCGCCTTCTCTTCCCGCGTGCAGATCTTCAGGCTCGTGAAGTCCTGCGCGCTGCCTGCCGCGTCGGCTTGCGTGAAGTGCACGACGTAGACCGGGGTCTTGCCCTCGTCGGCGAGTTTCTCCAGCGTGTGCGCCAGCGGAATCTCGGCGTAGGCGAACTCGAGTGGCACGGGACGGTCGGTGGACTTCACCGTCACCGTCGGCCGCCCGTTGATCGTGGTGAGGGCCTGCTCGAAGAACGTCGTGTCGCCGAGCGTCGCCGACATCAGCAGGAACCGCGCCTGGGGCAGCGTCAGCAGCGGCGTCTGCCACGCCACGCCGCGATCGCGATCGGCGTACCAGTGGAACTCGTCCATCACCACGTCGTCGATCCAGGCGTCGGCGCCTTCTCGGAGCGCGATATTGCCCAGGACTTCCGCGGTGCAGCAGAGAATGGGCGCGTCGCGATTGACGGTGGCATCCCCGGTCGACAGACCCACCTGCTCGGGTCCGAATTCGCGGCAGAGCGCCATCCACTTCTCGTTCACCAGCGCCTTGATCGGACACGTGTAGACCGCACGTTGGCCCCGCGCCAGCGCCGCGAACAACATCGCCGACGCGACCAGTGATTTCCCCGATCCGGTCGGCGTGTTCAGGATGACGTTCTTGTCCTCGAGTAGTTCGAGGACCGCAGCCTCCTGCGCGGGATAGAGCGTGAGGTTCTTGCCGGCAATGTAGTCGAGAAAGCGTCCGAGCAGCCCGTCACTCGACTCATCGCCATTGTCAGGAAGGAAATCGCCCAGCGGTGCCGCCATGACACTCAGTTGTACCTCGAACAACCCTCAAACGGAAACAGGCTGTCGCCGGAACGGTACTGGTTCCGGCGATTCCCATCACGACAGCGGCGCGACCGGAGGAGCAGGCGCTCACCCGTTCACCATGCCGTTGAACGACGACCCGAACTCCGGCAGAACGCGCGAACGAATGGGCTCGTCTTCTCGAAACGAGTGCCGGTCGGCGATTTGGCGATCCTCGAATGCGATCACCTCGATCCGGCGTTCGTCCTGGAGGACCAGCCAGCACTCGAGCACTCCGTACCGCGCGAACCAGGTCAGGCGCTCTCCAAGATCCCCGATTCTCGGGTGCGGGGACAACACCTCGACGACGAGATCCGGCGCCCCCCAGATCCGATCCCGGACAATCCCGAGATTCGGGATGGTCACGTACACCAGGTCCGGCTGGATGACCAGGTCGTCCCGGCGGTCGAGCACCACGTCCACCGGCGAGAACCAGATCTGGCCGTTCGGGAACTCGCGCAAGTGGAGCATCAGGGCCAGGCCGATGTCCCTCAGGATCGCCTGGTGCCTGGGCGTCGGCGCCTCGGCCAACCGCACCGCGCCGAAGATCAGCTCCTCCGGCAGGACGGTTTCCGGCATTTGGAAGTACTCGGACACGGTCATCCGCGGTGCTGGTGCCACAACCACTCCTCTCATCGCGATTGCCTTCCTCGACCCCGACGACGACGATGCCATCGTCGACCGAGAAGATGCAAGCACGGGTTGAACCGTGTGCTTCCGCCCCACCCCCGCGAAGGGTCAGACGTCGCGGCGAGCTCCTGGGATCCACGAATGCGGGCCTCGTGCATCGACCGGCTCCTGCACCGAGACGCCTCCGTCTGCGGCCCGGCGCCCGCCGTCTGTGATCTCGGTCACGTCCGAAGGGGCGGTGGCACAGTGGAAGGTGAGAGGTGCTGATGACGACTTTCCGCTCGATGACCCGCGTTCCGGTCGCCACGGGCGCCGCCATGCCGGCTCCGTCGTACGGCTACGCCTGGTGGATCGGTCAGGCTGGCGCGGGCGAGGCAGGGGCAGCGGATCTTCGACATCGTCACAACGCGCATCGTCCCGGCCGTTAACAGCCCGTGGTGAAAGTCCCGCCGGCATTCGGCCGACGCTGCATCCCACCCGGCTGCGTTGCTCCTCCCTCGAATATGGCCCGATATTCTCAGTCGTCGCGCCTGGCCGGCTGGGCGCATCGTCGCCCTCGGTGCTGCGCCGCGACTTCCACCACGGGCTGTTCGCGCAGGTACTTCTCCGTCACAAACGCATACCATCGCTGCTCGAACTCGGCCGCCGTCAGGCCGACGGTACCCGAGAGGTCGCCGTTGGCCTGAATGAGACGAATCAGTCCGTCCCTTCCCCACGTCGCCACGATGAACTCGCCCAGCACAAAACCGACGTCGTAGATCTGCAGGCTGGAGGCGTAGTCGCCGCTCAGCTGGGCCAGTGTTGGATAGTTGCCGTTTTGCATGTAGGGGAGCGTCCGCGGGTCCACGCGCTCGCCGTTCTCGTAGAGCGCCACCGCTTCCCACAGCCACCGGGGGTTGTTGCCGAGCCGGGGGTTCACCCGCAGCGAAACACAGTGTGCCAGTTCGTGCGTGGTTCGTCCGGCAGCATTGGCACCGTCGAGGATGGTCACGTTGGTCGGGCCAACCACATACCCGGTCGCGCCGACGACGCGACGGCCGATGCTCGCCGCCATGTCGGCGTGGAAGGACTCGGTGTCGCTCCACACCTCCACCGTCGTGACGGGCAGGTCCGCGACGCCCAGGTCGGCGGACAGGCGGGGGAACTCGGTCTCGAGACGCTCGGCAATCTGAGTCGTCGTCGTCGCCGTCGCGTGATTCGCCCACACGCGGAAGTGCGCCGTCTCGAGCCGGAGGGAGAGCACCTCGAGTGGGACGCTTGGGCTGACGGCAGATGCTTGTCCGCCGCAGCCGCAAACAGCGACCAGCCCCGACACCACCAACGCGCATCGGGTTCGGTGCATGGTAGACCCCGATGACCGGCTACAGCCGGTCGCCGAGCAGTTGCTCGAGTCTCTCCCGGTAGTTGCGCGTGAGTTTCAGGTCGATGCCCCCCGTGAGGCGCACGAAGTGTTCGCCCCGTGACGCGGGCACCAACTCCTGAACTCGCTCGAGGTTCACGATGGCCAGCAGGAACACGTTCCACACCGGCGCGGGCCCGATCCGGCCGCGTTCGAACGGGACGAGCCGAACACCCCAGACCACCAACGGCGTCAGGAGGGCGTTCAGTCCCCAGTTCCCTGCAACACCCAGGAGGGCGTTGGGCCAATCGTGGTAACCCTTGTACGAGACGTCCACGAGGCCGCGGACAACCAGCAGTGAGCTCCCAACGAGCAGCCAGGACGCCATCAGCACCAGGGTGAACCTGGCCCAGTGCTGCGTGCGCGACGGGCCGTCCTGCCTGGTCGTCATCGTCGAGCCTCCCTCGCGTTCCCAGCGGACGGCCATCATTGTCTGCGTTGTGCGGCCTGGCGGTCCTCTCGGTCGAGGCCGCCGCGGGGGCTACTAGGGGTTCTGTCGCAAGCGGACCTGCTGTGCGTCGGCGAGGTGCTCCAGGATCCGGGCGGTGTCTTCGATGGAGATGCAGGCGTCCGTGATGCTCTGACCGTAGACGAGATCGCGACCAGCCTCGTAGTCCTGCCGCCCCTCGACCAACTGGCTCTCGATCATCACACCGCAGATCTGTCGCGATCCCGACGCCACCTGCCGGCACACATCCTCCGCAACCACTCCCTGCCGGCGATGGTCGCGCTGGCTGTTCCCGTGCGAGCAGTCCACCATGACCATGCCTGGCAGTCCCCGCCCCGTCAACTGCGCGCACACCGAGTCGACCGTGGTGGCATCGTAGTTCGGCCCGGTCTGGGCCCCGCCGCGCAGGATCACGTGGCAGGCGTCGTTGCCGGTCGTCTGGAGAATGGCGGAGACGCCCTGCTTGGTCACGCCAGGGAACCAGTGCTGGTGCCGGGCCGTCACGAGGGCGTCGATCGCCACTTGCGTGTCCCCGTCCGTGCCGTTCTTGAAGCCGACCGGCATCGACAGGCCGGACGCGAGCTCGCGGTGGACCTGGCTCTCCGCGGTGCGGGCGCCAATCGCGCCCCACGACGTCAGGTCGGCGATGTGCTGTGGGATCTGCGTGTCGAGAAATTCCGAGCCGGTCGGCAGGCCGAGTTCGTTCACGTCGAGCAGCAGCCGCCGCGCCAGGCGCAGCCCCTTGTTGATCCGGTAGCTGCCGTCGAGATCGGGGTCGTTGATCAGACCTTTCCATCCGACCACGGTCCGCGGCTTTTCGAAGTAGGCCCGCATCACGACCACGAGGCTGTCGCCGAGCGGTCTCGCGATGGCCATCAGGCGACCGGCGTATTCGAGCGCGGCCGCGGTGTCGTGGATCGAGCACGGACCGACGACGACGATCAAGCGCGGATCGGCACCATGGAGGACGCTCGTGATGGCGGCGCGAGCCTCGGCCACCACATTCGACGCCTGCTCGCCGAGCGGAAGCTCCTCGAGCAGAATCGCCGGCGGGATCAAGGGCCGGACGTCGCGAATTCGGAGATCGTCGGTCGGCCTGAGCATGCCATCAGTCTCCGTTCCTCGTTCCTCGTTCCTCGTTCTCCGTGCACCGTTCGACGTCGTTCGTTCCCCGCCCACGTCGGCATCGTTTCGTGGCCTGCTACAGTCGTCCGCCGAGGAACGCCTCGTACGCGGCCAGATCGAACAGCCCGTGCCCGGACAGGTTGAACACGATAACCCGACGCTCGCCCGCCTCGCGCGCCTCGAGCGCGTGACGGACGGCGCTGTGGATGGCATGCGCCGACTCGGGCGCCGGGATGGTGCCTTCCGAGCGGGCGAACTTCACCGCGCTCTCGAACACCTCCCGCTGGTCGTACGCTTCGGCTTGCACGACGCCCGCGGCCAGCAGGTGGCTGACGATCGGGGAGGAGCCGTGGTAGCGCAGGCCGCCCGCATGCACCGGCGCGGGCATGAACCGGTGTCCGAGCGTGTGCATCATCATGAGCGGCGTGGTCCCGGCGGTGTCGCCAAAATCGTACTCGCGCGTACCACGCGTCAGGCTCGGGCACGAAGTCGGTTCCACCGCGATGGCGCGCAATTCCGGGCGCGCACCCGACAGCTTGTCTTTCAGGAACGGGAACACGAGGCCGCCGAAGTTGCTGCCGCCGCCGTGACACCCGATCAGGATGTCCGGGTAATCGCCCGCCAGTTCCATCTGTTTCTTCGCTTCCTGCCCGATGATGGTCTGGTGGAGCAGCACGTGGTTCAGCACGCTGCCGAGCGCGTATTTCGTGTCGTCCCTCTGGGCGGCGTCCTCCACCGCCTCGGAGATCGCGAGGCCGAGGCTGCCCGGCGAGCTCGGATCCTCGGCGAGCATCGCGCGCCCGGCCGCCGTCAGGTTCGAGGGACTCGCGACGATCTCGGCGCCATAGGTCTTCATCATGATGCGGCGGTACGGCTTCTGGTCGTAGCTGATGCGCACCATGTAGACCATGCACTCCAGGCCAATCAGCCGACAGGCGCAGGAGAGCGCACTGCCCCACTGCCCCGCCCCGGTTTCGGTGGCCAGGCGGCGCACCCCTTCCTGCTTGTTCACGTACGCCTGCATGATCGCGGTGTTGAGCTTGTGGCTGCCCACCGGGCTCACGTGTTCCGACTTGTAGTAGATGCGCGCCGGCGTGTCGAGCGCCTCCTCGAAGGCACGGGCACGGAACATCGGGGTCGGCCGGTAGAGCCGGTAGATGTCGCGCACCTCGTCAGGAATCTCGACCATCGGCTCCTGCGACATCTCCTGCGCGATGAGCCCTGACGGGAAGATCGGCGCGAGGGCCTCCGGGCCGATCGGTTCACGCGTGACCGGATGGAGCGGCGGCAGCAGGGGCGTCGGCAGATCGGGCGCGATGTTGTAGAAGTGGGTCGGGATTTCGTTTTCGGGCAGCGTAATCTTCGTGTCGGTCACAACAGCCCCTCGGGGGATTGATTGGAGCCCGGCGAACCGGGCGTCGAACGGGAACGCAAGGTGGGGGAGGTCGAAGGATACCACGCCTGGGGCGGGTGATAGGATCCAGTGGTGACCTCGCCTCCGCCCGTCGCGCCCGACAGACGGCCCGCCCCATTGGTGCCCTTGCGCTGGATCGTCACCAGTGTGCTCGTGCTCTCAACCGCGCTCAGCTTCCTCGACCGACAGGTGCTCGCCGCACTGGCGCCGGTTCTCAAAGAGCAGTTTCATCTTTCCAACGAGGGCTACGGCTACATCGTCTCGGCGTTCTCGCTGACGTACGCCGTCTTCGCGCCTGGCGCCGGACTGTTGATCGACCGCGTCGGACTGGGTCGAGGCATCGCAGCGGTCGTTGGCCTGTGGTCGGCGGCTGCCGCTGCAACCGGACTGGTTGGCGGCCTCGCGGGACTGCTGGCGTGCCGAGCAGCGCTCGGCGCGGCCGAATCGGGCGGCATTGCGGGCACGGCCAAAGGGTTCGCCGTGTACCTGGAACCCGGCGAGCGTGCGATGGGCACGGCGCTGAACCAGGTGGGCATCACCCTCGGCATGGTGGCCGCCCCGCTCTTCGTCGGGTGGCTGGCGGCTTCCTACGGATGGCGTGCGGCCTTCGTCGCCACCGGCCTCGTCGGCTTCGCGTGGATTCCCCTCTGGGTCCTGACGGTTCGACGCGTGCCGTTGCCGACGACCGCGACCGGCGACACCCCGAGGGCGACGGCGAGCGACCTGGCGCACGACTGGCGGCTGTGGGGCCTGGCGGTCGCGAACATTCTGATGATGATGGTCTACAGTCTCTGGATGAACTGGACGACCGTCTTCCTCGTGTCCGCCCATCACCTCTCGCCGGCTGACGCCAATCGCCGCTTCGCGTGGATCCCACCCGTGTTCGCGTCGCTCGGCGGGCTCTTCGGCGGCTGGTACTCGATGCGTCGGGCGCGTGCAGGCAACCAGCTCTACGCCGCCCGGCTGCGGGTCTGCGTCGTCAGCGCTGTGCTGCTCACCTGCACCGTCGCGGTGCCGTGGGTGCCAAATGTCTCGGTGGCGACGGCGCTCATTGGCGCGAGCTTCTTCATGGCTGTCGCCATGAGCGCAAACATCTACGCGATGCCGCTCGACCTGTTCGGCGCGGACCACGCCGCATTCGCCGTGTCGGTCCTCACCGCATCGTACGGCCTGATGCAAACCGTCGCGTCGCCGCTTTTCGGCAGGCTGATCGACGGGTATGGGTTCGGTCCCGTCTGCGTGGGGTGCGGCGTCCTGCCGCTCGCGTCCGTGGCGGTGCTGGTTCTCGTGGGCCGTCAGCCGATCCAAGCCGAGCGGGCTTGATCCGCCCGATTCCATCCCGGGGCTCCGTCGGTGAAGTCGAAGGGGGCGACCAACGGGGAATGGCGGACAGACGGCAGAGCGGATCGGCTGGCCGCGCCGATTCGGCTAGGGCAGGATCGCGACCGCCCGCACTGGTGACCCATCCGCCGCTTCGAACTTCAACGGAAGACACGAGAAGAGGAACGTCCTCCCGATGAGCGCGTCGAGGCCGGTCAGGTTCTCGACGAGGATCATCCCCGCCCGGAAGAACGCGAGGTGATTCCCAAATTCGTCGGCTCCCACTGGGTCGGCCGAAATGGCGTCGAAGCCGACACCGAGAAGGCCCTGGTCGACGAGCCAGCGCGCGGCGTCGGCAGACAATACCGCGAACCCCGAGAAGTACTGGTCCTGCCCCCAGTAGCGTGACCAGCCGGTGTGAAGGAGCGCGAACGAACAGCCGGCGACGAGGTCTGCATGCCGGGTGAGCGTCGAGGCTTCGATGGTCGTGTGGCCCGATACGTCGATCACGCACGCCCGGCCGACAAAGTGGTCCACGCCGAGCCGGTCGAGCGTCGGAGCGTTCCCCAGCATGTGCGCCGGTGCATCGACGTGCGTCCCGGTGTGCGAGTACATGCTCAGCAGCGTCTCGGCAAACCCGTTGCGCTCCACGGTGTTCGCCTGGCGGAGCACAGGGGGCTCGGTTCCCGGATAGACAGGCATCGCGGGCCCGATCGTCTGCGTCAGATCCAGAACGGTCTGCATCCCCCCATGGTACGACAGGGTTCGATTACGCCGCCAGTTCGCAGAGCACGTCGACGTCGAACAGCGAAATCGACGAGTGCCGATAGCCGTCCAGCAGACGAGAAATCCCGGTCAGGTGGGTGGCGCCGACGATCGCGACGCACCGATCCTGCGGCTTGCGATGGCGCAGCACTTTGATCTGCTCGGTCATGTAGGGCTCGCGCCTCGGATCGTAGACGGCCCGGCGGTAGTGGTCGTTGACCGGGAAACGGTCCCAGTTCGCGACGTTCTCCTCGTATCTCTCCCGGAGCACGCCGCCCGATTCGTCGTAGTATCCGTCTTGCAGGGCGCGCAGCAGTGCCACGAAACCGCGGAGTCCGTAGTCGAGGGCCGGCTGGTTCCCGGCAAAGAAGCGGAGGTTCTGGATGGGCGGACGCCCGGCCTCCGGTGAAATCGCCTGTCGGATCGGGTCGATGTTCTCCTCGGGCAAGTCGATGTGGCACACCTCCGTACGGGGATGCCGCTCGGCGTACTTCATCGCCACCTTGAGCTCGAAGCCGTAGCAGGCGTTCAGCAGGTGCGCGCCGGCCTCCATCGCCGCGATGTGCTTGACCGCCCAATCGACGGGGAGCCCCGCGTAGCGCTGCTTGGCCGCTTCGAATGCTGCTGGATCCGCCAGATACTTCTCGGCAGTCCGGACGTACCTTTCCTGTGCATCCCGGTAGATCGAGTCGGGGTCGAAGTCGAACTGCCCTTCGAAGAGCTTCGCGCGTGCTGCGCTTGTTTCGACGGCAATGATCGACGGCTGCAGAGCCTGCAGCACGGTGGCGAGCCGGCTGAAACCATCGAGATCGGCGTGGACGGTGCCGACCAGAACGAGTTCGTTGACATGGACCAACATACGCGATCGCCTCCGGCGATCTCCTGGCTGGCCTGACCCAGGCGGTCAACCGGCGGCCAGCTCAGCATTTTCTGCCTGCCGGCCGCCACGGTCTGACACTGCAATCCCGGCACCAGCGGCGACCTTCTGTTGGCGAAAGGAAATCCCGCGGAAACTGGCTCATGTGTCGGCTGGCCGTCGCCCATTTACGGAAATTGGTGTCGCTTTGTCGCCTTCGCTGGCACCGACGACGATTGAATGGAGACCGGAACTCGGAGACCAGCTCATCGGGGGATTCGGGAACGTGGGACCGCCCGAGTTGACGAGCTGGGGCGGCGACGCCGGGAGGCCGCGAGGCTCAGCGCCCGCCCAGCGTCAGGGCGCCGGCTGCCACTACGCGGCCGTCGGCCGTGACCTCACCCTCGATCTTGACGAGGCCGCCCATCCGGCCGGCGACGCGGGCGGTTGCCTCGAGTACGGCACCGGGTCCGGCGGGTGCTGGAAACTTGAAGCCGCCAAACGCGGCGACGCGGAGGCCGCCCGGCTGCGACGCCTGTCCGGCGCATGCGGCCACGCCGCCGGTCTGGGCGAGCAACTCCACCAGGATGATGGCGGGGACGACAGGCTGGCCCGGGAAGTGGCCCTGGAAGTACCAGTCCTCGGCATGCGCGACGCGGCGTCCGGTCGCCGACCGACCCGGGACGAGCGCCGTCACGGCCTCGACCAGACGCATCGGAGGCTCGTGCGGCAGAGCGGCCAGCGCGGCGTCCTCGGGTGTGAGGTCCGGCGTCATCACCAGTCCGCGTCGAGGTCCGTTCGTTCGAGCACGAGCGGTTCGCCGAGCCCGAGTTCTGCCAATCCAGGTTCGACCTGGGCGCGGTCGCCCACCAGTGCCACCGTCATCCGATCCGGGTCGAGACGCTGCGCAGCCGTCGTCACCGCGGCGGCGTCCACCGCGTGGATCGAGGGAATGAACTGCTCGAACGTCTCGGCGGGCAGGTCGAACAGCGCGAGCTGCGCCAGACCACGTGCCACCTGACCGGCCGTCTCGAACCCGCGAGGATACCCGCGGGTCAGCGACGACCGTGCCAGCGACATTTCCTGCTCGGTGGCAGGCCGGCATCCGGCGATCTCGACGATCTCCTTCATCGCTTCGCGGACGGCGGCGGCGGTGACCTTTGTCTGCACCGCCGCCTGCACCGCGAACGGCCCGGCGGCCCGCCTGAACTCGAAGCCGCTGCGCGCTCCGTAGGTATAGCCCTTGTCCTCTCGGAGGTTCATGTTCAGCCGGCTGACGAACTGGCCGCCGAGGATCGCGTTCAGCACGAGCAGTGCGTGATAGTCGGGCGTCTGTCGCGGCACGGCCACCTGGGCGATCCGGACTTCGGACTGGGCGGCCCCCGGGCGGTTCACGATCACCAGCCTGGCGGCCGGTCGGTCCGGAGGTGGTGGCAACTCGGGCACGGTGGGATGCGCGGGAGTGGCCGCTCCCGGCGACCAGGACCCAAACGCGCGCTCGACCGCGTCGTACATCTCCTGGTGGGTCGCGTCCCCCACTGCAACGAGCGTGACCGCCGGCGGGCGCCACATGGTCGCGTGGAACGCGGCGACCTCCTCGGGGCGAAGGCCCTGCAGCGAGCGGGTCGTGCCGAGCGGCAGGTGGCCGTACGGATGGTCGGGATACAGCACGCGGATGAGGGTGCGGTCGGCCACAGCCGGGGCCAGGTCGCGGAGCTGCATCAGACGGGTGAGCCGCAGGTCGCGCACGCGATCGACGTCGGCGGCAGCCAGCCGCGGCCGGCACACGATCTCGGCCAGCAGATCGAGGGCCGCGTCCTTGAAGCGCGAAAGTGTCAGCAGCGACAACACCGTCGCATCCGACCCCACCTCGGTCTCGAGCTGCGCGCCCAGTCGCGACAGCGCGTCCTCGATCTCGAGCGCCGATCGCGTCCCGCTGCCCTCGTCGAGCAGATCGGCCGTCAGGGACGCCAGGCCCGGCCGGTCGGCCGGATCGCTCGCCGCGCCGGACGACAGCATCAGCAGGAACGAAAGAACCGGCACCTCGCGCTGCTCGACCGTCCACACGTGCATGCCGGTGGACAGACGGCGCCGGGAAACGACGGGAAAATGGAAATCTGGATCCGGGCCAGGCTCCGGCAGGCGCGAACGATCGACGATGGTCACGAGCACACCACCTTGGTGGAACCGGCCAGCGCCAGATCGAGGCGGCCGCGAGGGACGACGCTCACCGCCACGCGCGGTGCGCGGACGAGGAAACTCGATACGGCCTCTGCCACCGTCGCCGGTGTGGCCGAGCGGTAGCGCGCGAGATCGCGGTCGAAGAAGCCGGGGTCGCCAACAAAGATGTTGTACTGATTGAGCTGATCCGACTTGCCGCCGAAGCCGCCAACCGTCTGCACCCGATAGATGAACTGCGCTTCCGCCTGTGCAAGGCTGCGCTCGAGTTCTGAGGCGCTCGGACCATCGGCGGCGACGCGTGCGAGTCCCGCCGTGATCATCTCGTCGAGTTCCGTGAGCGTGTGGCCCGGCGCGGCGGTCGAGACGAGTTGGAAGAAGCCCGACAGCTCGCGCGACTGTTGCAGGGCCGCCACGTCGGTGGCAAACCGCTTCCTGTAGACCATCTCTTCGTAGAGGCGCGAGCTCTTGCCCTCGGCCAGGACGTCGGCCGCGAGATCGAGGTCTGCGTCGCCCGGCGCGAAGATGGACGGAGACAGCCACGTGAGGTAGAGGCGTGGCAACTCGACCGCGTCTTCGAGGACGACACGGATCTCCGAGACCAGGCCGGCCGTGCACGAGATCGGCCCGGCCGCCGGGCCCGCGGGAATCGATCCGAAGTAGCCGTCGGCGAGGCGGAGAGCCTCCGCAGTGTCGATGTCGCCCGCCAGCACCAGCGAGGCGTTGGCCGGGTGGTAGTACCGCGCGAAGAACGCGCGGACATCGTCGAGACTGGCGGCGCGCAGATCCTCCGGGCTGCCGATGGTGAGCCAGTGGTACGGATGGTCCGGCGGGAACAACGCGGCGACGATCGCCATCGAGGCCATGCCGTACGGACGGTTCTCGTAGTTCTGGCGCCGCTCGTTCAACACGACATCGCGCTGGTTGCGGAACTTCTCCTCCGTCAGCGCCGGCAGCAGAAACCCCATCCGGTCCGACTCCATCCACAGCGCCAGCTCGAGGCTGCTCGTCGGCACGACCTCCCAGTAGTTGGTGCGGTCCGTGTTCGTCGAGCCATTCAGCACGGCCCCCGCCTGCTGGAGCGGCTGGAAGAACCCGTGGTCGTAGTGCTCGGACCCCTCGAACATCAGGTGCTCGAACAGATGCGCGAACCCCGTGCGCCCCGGCTGCTCGTTCTTCGAGCCAACGTGATACCACAGGTTGACCGCCACGATTGGACAGCGGTGGTCTTCGTGTGTCACCACCGAGAGGCCGTTGCCAAGGACGTGTTTCTCAAAGGGAATCTGCATCGAGGTCTCCCCTCAACGCTATCACAGTCGGCAGGCGGCGGCAGATCCCGATCTGCAAATGCAGACTCGCGAAGGAAGAGGGGAGAAGGCAGGCCCCACATCCGGCGTTTTTCGTTTTCGATTTCTCCGTTTCCATTTAGGATGCATCATCGCGTTCTGCCTCCAGAAAGTTGATTCCCGCTTGGCCGACATCCCGAACGGTGGCGCCGCGCGCGCCGGTTCCATCTCTCCATGGCTCGTGCTCGCCCTGCTGGCGCTTGGCGAGTTCCTCGGCATGACGCTCTGGTTCTCGGCAACCGCCGTGACCGGCGCGCTGGTGGGCGAGTTCCGTCTCTCGGCCGGCCAGACCGCGTGGCTGACGATGGCCGTGCAGGGCGGGTTCGTGGCGGGCACGCTGGTGAGCGCGGTGTTGAACCTGCCCGATCTGATCGCCACCCGGCGTCTGTTCGCGCTCGGCTGCTTCTGCGGTGCCGTCGTCACCTCGGCGATCACGTTGACCCACGGCGCGACCCCCGCCATCGCGCTGCGGTTCGCGACAGGCGTCGCGCTCGCATTGGTCTACCCGACCGGAATGAAGATCGTCTCCGGCTGGTTCAGGGATCGGCGCGGCACGGCGCTGGCCGTGCTCGTCGCCGCGCTCACCGTCGGGCAGGCGTTCCCGTATCTGCTCGCGTCGCTCGTCGGCTCCGCAAGCTGGCGGACGCAGATGCTCGTCACCGCCGGCCTGGCGGTCGTCGGCGGGTTGATCGTGTTGCTGTTCGTCCATGAGGGGCCCTACGATGCGCCGGCCGAACGCTTCGATCCCCACGCCGCGGTCCGCGTCTACATCGACCGCCGCACCCGCTTCGCGGTGTTCGGCTACCTCGGACACCAGTGGGAGTTGTATGCGATGTGGACGTGGATTGGCACCTTCGCCGGCGCAAGCCTCGCAGCGCACGGCCAGACCGAGGTGGCGCGCGCGGCGTCCGCCGTGGCGTTCATCGGCGTCGGAGCCGGGGCGATCGGGTGCCTCATGGCCGGCTTCGCCGGCGATCGCCTCGGCAAGGCGCGGGTCGCTGGCCTGGCGCTGCGGGTCTCGGGGTGCTGCGCACTCCTGTCGGGCCTGGTCTACGGCCGCCATCCCCTCCTGCTCTTCCTCTTCGTGGCCGTCTGGGGCACCGCCGTCGTCGCCGACTCGGCGCAATTCTCTGCGCTCGTGGCCGACAACAGCCGTCCGGAGTACGTGGGCACCGCGCTCACGGTCGAAACCTGCAGCGGCTATCTGCTGACGATGCTCACCATCCGCCTCGTCCCGACGCTCGCGGGGTTCTTTGGCTGGCAGTGGGTGTTCCTCGCGCTCGTGCCCGGGCCGGTGTTTGGGGCGTGGGCGGTACGACGGATACAAGTCGGAACTGACGGTCTCAGTCGAGACTGACGCACTCAGTCGGACGACGAGCCTGCCAGTCGGGGCTGACGATGTCAGTCGGAGCTGACGATGCCAGTCGGGGCGGGCCTGCGCGCCCGCAGCGCCAGCGATGACCCGAAAACGAGCAGGCAGTTGGCAGGCCAGCGACCGGCCCCACAGTTCCTCGACATGGCGATCGCGTCCGAACTCAAGAAGGCGGGAAAGGTCGCGGGGTCAGCCAAGAGGCAGCGGCTGGTCGTCATCGGACCTGGCCTCACCCGCCCGCATGGATGCCGCCGCTCCAGTCGCTCGATGACACAGCCAGTTGTCGCCTTTCTGATATAACGACTTTACGCAGGGCCAGCTCCACGAGGTGTGGTATAAGGCGCTGTCGATCTCGTGTTCCGCTGTGGCGCCGTCGCCGTTCAAACCCACACAAGTTCTCACCGCGTCACGCAGAACGAGGCTCGCGGATTCGCTCCGAATCGCGCCCTTCATCCAGTTGGGAGAAGTCGGCATGCGGCAAAAACCCGTCGTGCTCGTTGGCCTGGTCGCGGTCATCGCGTTGTGCGCAGCCGGCGTCCAGGTCTGGGCGACGGGAGCAGTTCAGGGGCGGCCAGCACTGTCCGGAGGAGCCGGCGCGGCGGCAACCGACGCGACAGCCATTGGCCCGGCGCCCGCGCCGGAAGCCAAACCCATGGGCGCCACGATCGTGGCGCCGACCGTCGGGGGGAACATCGACCCTGCCGCACTCGAGAGCGATTCCGCGGGGCGCAACCAGGCGACACCCGTCGCAGCCGGCGAACCACCGATCCCGGCGAGTTTCCCAACCTCAATCGGTGCGATGCGCAGCAACCCACCCGAGGCGCGGGGCCCGTCGGACGCGCCGCCCCGCCTGCCCGAATCCGGTCCGAACTCGGTGGTAGCGGTCGCCACCGCGTCCTATCCCTGGTCGTCGCCGACATCGAACTACCACACCTGTGCCCTGACGGCCGCGGGCGCGGTGAAGTGCTGGGGCCCGAACGAGAGCGGGCAGTTGGGCAACAGCACGTACGCCGATTCCACGACGCCGGTCGATGTCAGCACGCTCTCGAGCGGTGTGGCGAGCATCGTGACAGGCGCGAACCACAGTTGCGCGTTGACGACGGCGGGCGGCGTGAAGTGCTGGGGATCCAACAGCTGGGGGCAGATCGGCGACGGCACCTGGAACTGGCGCTCGGCGCCCGTGGACGTCACCGGCCTCACGAGCGGGGTTCTGGCGGTGACGGCTGGCGCCTACCATACATGCGCACTGATCACCGGCGGTGCCCTGAAGTGCTGGGGCTACAACACCTACGGCCAGTTGGGTGACGGCACCACATCCAACCGCAATGCGCCGGTCGATGTCACGAACGCGAGCAACGGCTTCGCGGGGATTTCCGCCGGCGGCGTGCACACCTGCGCGGTGACGTCTGGCGGCGGCGTGAAGTGCTGGGGCTACAACTCATACGGCCAGGTTGGCGACGGCACGACGACGAGCCGAAGCGTGGCAACCGACGTGAGCGGCGCTGCCAGCGGCTTCAGTGTCGTGGCGTCCGGTGGTCTGAGTACATGCGCCATCACCACGGGCGGCGGGCTCAAGTGCTGGGGCTACAACAACTACGGCCAACTGGGCGACACCACCACCTTCCAGCGCACCTCGCCGGTCCCCGTCTCCGGGCTTGTGAGCGGTGTCATCTCCGTCAGTCTCGGCTCGAACCATACGTGCGCCACACTGACCGGCGGCGCCTTGAAGTGCTGGGGAAGCAACTCGAGTGGCCAGATCGGTGATGGAACGACGACTACGCGCAGCACGCCAACAACAGTGAGCGGCCTGTCGAGTGTCGCCGTCGTCGCCGCCGGCGATGTCCATTCGTGCGCGGCAACCACAGACGGTCGGCTCCACTGCTGGGGAGGCGACGGGCTCGGTCAGTTGGGTGATACGCCGACGACCGGCCGGCTGTTGCCGGGCGGCGTGCAGGGGGTGGAAGCGGCCACGCTCGCGACCAGCGCGGCCGCACACACCTGCGTGGCGACGGGCACCGGCATGCAGTGCTGGGGGCTCAACTCGAACGGTCAGCTGGGCAACGGCACCATGACGAACCGGACCACGCCCGGCGATGTGCCAGGCATCGGTCCGGGCGTGGCGGCGATCGGCGCGAGGAATCAGTTCACCTGCACGCTGACGTCGGCCGGCGGCGTGAAGTGCTGGGGATACAACGGCTCGGGCCAGCTGGGCGACGGCACCACCACGGCGAAGACCACGCCGGCCGATGTCGCCGGCCTCGCCAGCGGTGTGACCGCGCTGGCCGTCGGCCCGGAGTTCGCCTGCGCCCTGACCACCGCTGGCGGCGTGAAATGCTGGGGAGGGAACTGGAATGGAGAGTTGGGCGACGGCACCACCACCAGTCGCAGCGTGCCAGGCGATGTGACCGGCCTCACGAGCGGGGTCGTCGCGATCGGCGCCGGCGGCAACCACGGCTGCGCCGTCATGACTGCCGGCACCATCAAGTGCTGGGGCTGGAACGGAAGCGGACAACTCGGCGACAGCACCACCACGCGTCCGGCGGCGCCAGTCGACGTGGTCGGCATCTCCAGCGGAACCAAGTCGCTCGCGCTGGGCTCGAACCACTCCTGCGCCCTGGCAACGGCGGGAACCGTCAAGTGCTGGGGCTCGAACTGGGCCGGACAGCTTGGGGACGGAACCTGGACGCAGCGAACGACTCCAGTCGACGTTGTTGGCCTCGGCGGCGTGGCGACGCTGACAGCAGGCTCGTCACACACCTGCGGCATCACGAGTGGGGGCAACCTCCAGTGCTGGGGCTGGAACCAGTACGGTCAACTCGGCGACGGGACGACCTCGGCCCGCTGGGCCCCAACCGCCATCACCGGTCTCGCCGGTGCCGCAGCGGCTATCGGTGCTGGCGACCGCCACACGTGCGCGGTCCTCACTTCCGGCGCGGTGCAGTGCTGGGGTTCCGACGCCAACGGCCAACTCGGCTCGGGCCGCGCGCTCTTCCGGCCGTTCCCGGCGGAGCTCGGCGGTTTCGGTAGCGCTCTCGCGACGGTGACGCCGGGCAACTCGGTTCAGATCTACGACGGCACCGCGAAGGCCACGACGGTGGCGACCACGCCGCCGGGTCTTGCCGTCACGACCACGTACACCGGCATCGGCGACACGACCTACGCGCAGAACGTGACGGCACCGAGCGCGGCGGGCACCTACCTGGTCGTGGCGGTGGTGAGCGACGCGGCCTATGTCGGCTCCGGCAGCGGCACCCTGGTGATCAACAATGCCGCCCCCACCGTGGCCTCCATCAGCCCGTCATCCGCGCCGGACTACTCCTTCACGCCGGTCACTATCACCGGCACGAACTTCATGCCTGGAGTGTCGGTCCGTCTGAACGGCGCGCTGCTGCCATCGACGTTCGTGAACAGCACCACGCTGACGGCGGTCGTGCCGCCAGGCGCGGCGGGCGTCGCCGCGGTCTTCGTGCGCAACCCCGAACCGACGTCCGGTAACGCGGCCTCGAACTTTGCGTACCTCGCCTATCCGCGCATCACATCGCTGGCGCCCGCGTCAGGTCCGGCCGGCACGTCGGTGACGATCACCGGCACGAACTTCAGCGACACCGATGCGGCGGTGTCGTTCGGCGGCCAGGCGGCGGCGGTGACGAGCCGCTCGGCCACGCAGATCGTGGCGACGGTGCCCGGCGGCACCGCCAGCGGCCTCGTCGATGTCACGGTCACGAACGTCGCGCTGGGCCGGAGCCGGACGTACACACGCGCCTATTCGGTCGGGACGGCGCGGCCTGGCGTGGCCGGCGCCATCGCCGCGGGTGGAGCGTTCTCGTGCGCGGTCACGAGCACGGGCGGCGTGCAGTGCTGGGGATCGAACGGGGCGAATGAGCTTGGCGACGGGACGACCGTCAGCCGGTCGGTGCCAGCCGCCGTGTCCGGGCTCACGAGCGGGATGGCCGGCGTCACGGCCGGCAGTTCGGGCTCCCACGGGTGTGCGCTCACGACCGGCGGCGGTGTGAAGTGCTGGGGCCAGAACGGCTACGGCCAGCTCGGTGACGGCACGACGACGAGCCGGTCGATGCCGGTCGATGTCGTGAGCCTGCCGAGCGGCATCGTGGCGGTGACCGCCAGCGGGTCCCACACCTGCGCCCTGACGATGAACGGCGGCGTGAAGTGCTGGGGGCGGAATATGTATGGAGAGGTCGGCGACAACACCACGACCGACCGCTCGAGCCCGACGGACGTCGTCGGCCTGGCAAACGGCGTGCGCGCGATCGGCGTGGGCCTCTACCACTCGTGCGCGGTGCTCACCGATGGCAACGCCAGGTGCTGGGGCCGGAACAACTACGGTCAGCTCGGCGACGGGACGACGACCGATCGTCCGACGCCCGTCGTCGTCCAGGGCTGGTCGGGCGGCGCGGCGGTCGTCGTGGGCGGCTACTACCACACCTGCGCGATTACCTCGAGCGGGGTCAGTTGTTGGGGCTACAACAGCTCCGGCCAACTGGGCGACGGGAGCACGACGAACCGGACGGCGCCCGGTGCCGTGTCCGGCTTGGCGGCCGGCGTGACAGCGCTCGCTGCGGGCGGAAACCATACGTGTGCCGTGGCGACCGACGGCACGGCGAGATGCTGGGGCTCCAACCCCGCCGGCCAACTCGGCGACGGGACCACGACGAATCGGTCAACACCGGTCAGCGTCTCCGGCCTCGCCGCGAGCGCGAGCGCCGTCGCCGGCGGCTCCGATCACACCTGCGCGCTCCTCGCCGACGGCGGCGTGCAGTGCTGGGGCAATGACGTCCTGGGCGGAACGGGCTCTGGCACGACGGTCTTACGCACGGTCCCGGGCGATGTGTCCACGCTGGCGACGGGGGGCCTCGACCTCACAGCCGGGATGTATCATGCCTGCGCGCTGACGTCTGGAGGCGTGGTCAAGTGCTGGGGCAGCAACATCAGCGGCCAACTCGGCGATGGCACGACGGTCAGCCGAGCCCTGCCGGCCGCCGTGATTGGCCTGCAGGCCGGGATCAGAGGCGTCGCCGCCGGGATGTCGCATGCCTGCGCCATCACGAGCGGCGGCGGCGTGAAGTGCTGGGGCCAGAACTCCAACGGTCAACTCGGCGATGGCACGACGACGATGCGATTTACGCAAGCGGACGTGACAGGACTGACGAGCGGCGTCTCGGCGGTCACCGCCGGGTCTTACCACACCTGCGCACTGACATCCTCCGGCGGCGTGAAGTGCTGGGGCTCCAACTCGTCCGGCCAGCTCGGTGACAACACCACCACGCAGCGCTCGGCTCCTGTTGACGTCTCCGGTCTGACGAGCGGCGTCATCGGCCTCACGGCGGGCTACTCCCACACGTGCGCCCTGATGGGCGCGGGCGGCATGAAGTGCTGGGGCTCCAACTCGTACGGCCAGCTTGGCGATGGCACGACCACGCAGCGTCTCGCGCCCGTCGACGTCAGCGGCCTCGCTGCCGGCGTCGGTGGTGTCGCAGCGGGCGCGGGGGCCAATCACACCTGCGCGTGGACGACTGGCGGCGCGCTCAAGTGCTGGGGCGCGAACTCCTACGCCCAGGTCGGCGACGGAAGCTACACGAACCGAACCGCACCCGTCGATGTGACCGGCCTGTCGAACGGCGTCAGCGCTGTCGCAGCAAGCGCCTATCACACCTGCGCACTGACAAGCGGGGGTGGCGTCAAGTGCTGGGGGAGCGGCCAGTACGGCGCGGTCGGCGACGGCAGCACGACGACCCGTCTCACCCCGGTCGATGTCGTCAACCTGTCGAGCGGCGTCACCTCCATCGCGGCAGGGTCCAGCTACAGCTGTGCCGTGACGGGCAGCGGCGGCATCCAGTGCTGGGGCGACAACTCGATGGGTCAACTCGGCGATGGCCGGCCGCTGATCCGGCTGTACCCCTCCAACGCCAGCGGCTACGGCGCCATCGTGATCCTGGGCAACCTCGATCAGACCTACGACGGCACGCCCAAGGCGGTCACGGCAGCCACCGTGCCCCCGGGCCTGGCCGTGACGATAACGTATCGCGGAACCGGAACGACCACGTACGGGCCCACCACCGCAGCGCCGACAGATCCGGGCTGGTACGTCGTAGTGGCCACCGTCAACGACTCGACCATCGCCGGCTCCGGATCGGCGGGCGCCACGCTCACGATCAACAACGCCGTGCCGGTGGTGTCGTCGGTCGCCCCGCCCTCTGGCCCAGACTTCGGCGGCACTCTCATCACGGTGTCGGGAACCGGCTTTAGGCCTGGCGCGACGGTGCAGATTAACGGTCTCGCGGCAGCGGGCGTCTACGTCAACGCGACGACCATGACGGCCGTGACGCCGTCCTCGGCCGCCGCCGGCGCGGCGACGGTCACGGTTCGCAATCCGGACCCGACGCCGGGCGCCGCGACGACCACCTTCACCTACCTGGCCTATCCGGCCGTGACCGGCATCGCGCCGGCGTCCGGGACAGCCGGAACGGCCGTCACGATCACCGGGAGGAACTTCGCCAGCGACGTGGCGACCGTGTTCGGGTCGAGCACCGGCCCCGTGACCAACGCGTCGGCCACCCAGATTGTCGCGACCGTGCCGAGCGGCCTGTCGCCAGGGCCCGTTGATCTCACCGTGGTCAACGTCACGCTGGGGCAAAGCCGGACGTACCAGCGGGCGTTCACGATCGGCACCGTGCTGGCGGGCACCGCGAATACCGTGGCCGGAGGCGGCTCGTTCACGTGCGCGGTCACGAGCACCGGCGGCGTGCAGTGCTGGGGCGACAACTCCTCCGGCCAACTCGGCGACGGCACGACCATGCCGCGCGGCACGCCAACCGACGTCCCCGGCCTCACGGCCGGGATGAAAGCCGTCGTTGCGGGCTACAGACACAGTTGCGCGCTCACCAGCGGGGGCGGCGTCCTGTGTTGGGGCGACAACAATTACGGCCAGCTCGGCGACGGCACGACGAAGAATCGGGTTACCCCGGTGGACGTTGCCGGTCTCGGAGGCGGCGTCGTTGCGCTCGCCGGCGGCTCCAACCACACCTGCGCGATCACGAATGGCGGCGGCGTCAAGTGCTGGGGCTCCAACAGCTATGGGCAGCTCGGGGATGGCACGACGACGCAGCGCATGCTCCCGGTGGATGTGCCCGCGCTCCTTGCCGGCATCACGGGACTGACGGCGGGCACGTCCCATACCTGCGCTGTCACCGGCGCAGGCGCGGTCCAATGCTGGGGCTACAACAACTACGGCCAACTTGGGGACGGGACGACGACGAACCGAAGCACCCCGGTCGGTGTGGTTGGCCTGGCCACGGGCGTGACGGCGGTGGCGGGCGGCAACTACCACAGCTGCGCGCTCGCCGGCAGCGGCGCCGTGATGTGCTGGGGCCAGAACTTCTCCGGTCAACTCGGCGACGGCACGACCACCGGCGCCGTCAGCCCGGTGGCCGTGGCCGGCCTGGCGAGTGATGTGGCGGGATTGACCGCCGGCAGTTCCCACACCTGTGCCTTCACGGCCGGCGGAGCGGTGCAGTGCTGGGGCAGCAACACGTCTGGACAGCTAGGCGATTCCACCCTGACGAACCGACCGACGCCGGTCACCGTGGTCAACCTCGCCGGAGCCGTTGCGGCACTCGACGCCGGCGACTCGCACACGTGTGCCACCATCCGGGGCGGCGGCGTCCAGTGCTGGGGCTCGAACGCTTACGGCCAGCTCGGGGATTCGTCGGTCGTGGTTCGGACGGCGCCGGCCGATGTGGCGACCTCGGTGGCCGCGAGCGCGCTGGCGGTTGGCGGTTCCCACGCGTGCCGCCTCGTGACTGGCGGCGTGCAGTGCTGGGGGTTGAACTCGAGCGGCCAACTCGGAGACTACACGACGATCAGCCGATCGCTGCCGGCCAATGTCGTCGGTATGACCGGCGCCTCCGGCATCGCCGCGGGGGGATCGCATTCCTGCGCGACGACCGCCAGCGGTGGCGTGAAGTGCTGGGGTAGTAACAGCTACGGCCAGGTGGGAATCGGATCTACCGGAGGCAGCCGCTCCACCCCAAGCGATGTCGTCGGCCTGAGCGATGCGGCGCTGGTCGGAGCCGGCTCGAACCACACGTGCGCGCTGACAGCCAGTGGCGCGGTGACGTGCTGGGGCTACAACAACTACGGCCAACTGGGAGACGGATCCGCGACGAATCGTTCCACGCCGGTAGCCGTATCGGGTCTCGCGAGCGGCGCGACCGCGCTCGCCGCGGGCGGCAGCCACACGTGCGCCGTCACCGCCGGAGGCGGCGTGAAGTGCTGGGGCTACAACTCCAGCGGCCAGCTGGGAGACGCGTCCACCACGAGCCGAAGCACGCCCGTGGATGTCACCGGGCTGGCCAGCGGCGTGGTTGGCCTGGCGGCAGGCTACTCCCACACGTGCGCGCTGACGAGCAGCGGCGGTGTGAAGTGCTGGGGCTCCAACTACTATGGTCAACTCGGTGACGGATCGACCACGACGCGCACCACGCCAGTCGATGTGACGAGCCTGGCGAGCGGGGTCACCGCCATCGGCGCCGGCTACTACCACACGTGCGCGATCACGACCGGCGGCGGGGCGCAGTGCTGGGGCCAGAATTCGAGCGGGCAACTGGGCGACGGCTCGCTGGTGAATCGCTCCACGCCCGTCGATGCCACGGGCCTGACGAGTGGCGTCCTGTCTATCGGTGGTGGGAGCAGCCATTCGTGCGCGCTGGTGACCGGAGGCGGGGTCAAGTGCTGGGGCAACGATTCGACCGGGCAACTGGGCAGCGGCCGGGCGCTCCTCCAGCCCGCGCCAGCCGATGCGGCCGGGTACGGCGCCAGCGTCACGCTGTCGAATCTAGTACAGACGTATGACGGCACGCCGAAATCCGCGGCTGTCGGCACCACGCCGACCGGCCTGACGGTGGCGGTCACCTACCTCGGCATCGACGGGACGATGTACGGCCCGACCACGACACCACCGACGGACGGAGGCACCTACCTCGTGATGGCGAAGGTTGCCGACGCGGTGTACAGCGGATCCGGCAGCGCCACGCTGATCGTCTACAACCCGATCCCCGCCATCGCCACGCTCACCCCGTCGTCGGGACCCGACGCGGGCGGAACGACGATCACGATCTCCGGCGCGGGCTTCCGGCCGGGGGTGCTGGTGCAGATCGGCGGCCTCACGGCGGCGGGTGTCTACGTCAACGACACGACGATGACGGCTACGGCGCCCTCGTCCGCGCTTGCGGGCATTGTCGACGTGTTCGTCAGAAACGCCGAGCCCGCGCTGCCAGGGCGGGCGTCGAGCACCTTCACGTATCTCGCGTACCCCCGAATCACCTCGCTCTTGCCGGGCTTCGGCATCGCAGGCACCGTCGTGACGATCACGGGCGCGAACTTCAGCAACACCGATGCGGCGGTCACGTTCGGATCGATCCAGGCGGCCGTCTCGAGTCGGTCGGTCACGCAGGTCGTGGTGACCGTCCCGTCCGGCCTCCCGCTGGGACCTGCCGACGTCACGATCGCGAACGTGGCGCAGGGGCGGGGCCGCACCTATGCGCGACTGTTCACGGTCGGCCCGACACCCGTCCGCCTCGTCAACACGGTGGCGGTTGGTACCGGTCACGTGTGTGCGACCAGTGCGAGCGGCGTGAAGTGCTGGGGCGACAACGACTACGGCCAATTGGGCGATGGGACGACAACGACCCCGGCGGCGCCGGTGGACGTCGTGGGCCTCGGAGGAGGCGTCACGGCGGTGGCGGCAGGCGGCGACCACACGTGCGCGCTGACGAGCGGCGGCGGTGTGAGGTGTTGGGGGTACAACTACTATGGCCAACTCGGCAACGGCACGACGACGAACCAGAGCCTTCCGGTGGACGTTGTCGGACTCTCGAGCGGCGTGGTGGCCATTGCCGCCGGGTACTCCCACACCTGCGCGCTGACGAGCGGCGGAGCGGTCAAGTGCTGGGGCTATAACTCCTACGGCCAACTGGGCGACGGCAGCCTGTCGGATCGGAGCGTGCCGGCCGACGTGGCGGGGCTGACGGTTGGCGCGGTCGGGGTGACCGCGGGCTACTATCACAACTGCGCGGTGACGGGCGCCGGGGCCGTGAAGTGCTGGGGCAACAACACGAACGGACAGCTGGGAGATGGGACCGCCACCCGGGCCACGATACCGGTGGCGGTGCTCGGTCTGACGGGTGGAGTCCGGGCCGCAGCCGCCGGGTACTATCACACGTGCGCCATCACGGACACCGGTGGCAAGTGCTGGGGCGACAACACGTACGGCCAGGTCGGTGACGGAACGACGGTCAACCGATGGGCCCCCGTGGACGTGCCCGGGCTGGCCGGCGGTCTCGCCGGCGTGGCCGCCGGCTACTATCACACGTGCGTGCTCGCGAGCACCGGCGGAGTTCAGTGCTGGGGCCGGAATCAGGCCGGCCAACTGGGCGACGGCACGACGACGGATCGTGGGACACCCGGGGGCGTAAGCGGCGTCAGCGGTGCCAGCATGGTGGCCGCCGGGTACTACAACACCTGCGTCGCAATCGGAACGGGAACCGTGAGGTGCTGGGGCGGCAATTCCTACAGGCAACTGGCCGACGGGTCCCCGACGATGCGCCTCACTCCGAGCCCGGTCGCTGGTGTGTCGAATGCCACGTCGAAGATCGCGAGCGGCTACTCCAGTTCGTGCGTGATCACGGGCGCGGGTGCGGTGCAGTGCTGGGGCGCGAACAACTACGGTCAGCTGGGAAACGGCACGTTCACGGACTGCAGCACGGCTGCAACCGTCACGGGGATCTCCAGCGGCGCAAGTGCGATCGCGGCCGGCGGGTACCGCGCGTGCGCGGTGACGGGCGCGGGCGGCGCCAAGTGCTGGGGCTCGAATACCTGGGGCGCGCTGGGAACTGGCGTGCTCCCGCCCACGGCCGGACCCGTGCCATCGCCCGCGGACGTCGTGGGCCTGACCAGCGGCGTGGTGTCGTTGGCCGCGGGCTCCTACCACACTTGCGCCCTGACGCAGACTGGCGGGGTCAAGTGCTGGGGCCGCAACACGTCTGGCGAGGTGGACGCCACGACGTCCACGAGGTACACACCAGTTGACGTCGCGGGGTTGACGAGTGGCGTCGTCGCACTGGCCGCCGGCTACTCACACGTGTGCGCCATCATGAACGGCGGCGCCGTAAAGTGCTGGGGCTCCAACGGACACGGCGAACTGGGAAACGGCGCGACCACCAACTCCAGTTCACCAGTGGCCGTTTCCGGCCTGTCGAATGGAGTCACGGCACTCGTTGCAGGGGACTACCACACCTGCGCGCTCACCACCGGAGGAGGGGTGAAGTGCTGGGGCGCCAACGCCGAGGGCGAACTCGGTGACGGCACGAACGTCGGCCGTCTCACGCCGGCCGATGTGGTTGGCTTGGACTCCGGCGTCACCGCGATCGGGAGTCGCTACGAACACACGTGCGCCGTCCGCAACGGCGGCACCCTCTGCTGGGGCTACAACAACCATGGCCAGCTCGGAGACGGGACGACCACCGACAGCTGGATACCGGTGAGTGTCGCCGGCCTGTCCGGCGGAGTGGTCGGGGTTACGTGCGGCATGTACCATTCGTGCGCGGTCAAGGACGACGGTACGGCCATGTGCTGGGGCTACGACGCCAACGGTCAGCTTGGCGACGGCCGGCTGGTCTACAGTGCCGTGCCGCTCGAGATAGCGGGCCTTGGGAAGACTGCGGCCACGGTCGCTCTCGACAACCTCACCCAGGTCTTCGACGGATCATCGAAGGCCGCGACGGTAACGACGACGCCGGCCGGCCTGGCGGTGATCGTCACCTACACGGGGGTCGGCGGCACGACCTACGGACGGACGTCGGCACCGCCGACGCTCGTGGGCACCTACTCCGTGGTGGCCATGATTGACGATGCGAACTACTCCGGATCGGCTGGGGGCACGCTGACGATCGGCCTCGGGAGCGCGCCCGCCATCACCGACGATCCGCTGCTGGCGCGGACGGCGCGTGTGAAGGCGATTCACTTCAACGAGCTGCGGACGGCGATCGACAAGCTGCGTGCGGGGCACGGCCTGTCCGCGGCGGCCTGGACGGACCAGCCGCTCGTCGGCGGTGTGACGCCGGTGAAGGCCATCCACCTGGCGGAGCTGCGGACGGCGCTGGCGGAGGTGTACACTGCGGCGGGCCGCGAGGCGCCGGCCTGGAACCCGACGACGATCACCGCCCGCGCGACGGTGATCACGGCGGCGCAGATCACCGAGGTGCGGCAGGCGGTGATGGGGATTTGGTAGTCGGAACTGGCGCTGTCAGCACCGCACGTGCTGTACCCTCAGCACCCGTGGCACCGCCAGCACTGGAACCTTCAGCACCTTGAGCACCCCCAGCACCCTTCGCACCTGACCCTGTCGTTATCTCGCAACCTCCGTGACCGGGATGACCGGCTTCCGGTAGCTTGCGATCGACACCTGGGCCGCCAGTTGCTCGGCGGCGGACATGAAGGCGCGTGTCGCGGGCGCGTCGGGCTCGGCGATGACGAGCGGCTGCCCTGCGTCGCCGCCGCGGCGGATCGGCTCGTAGATCGGGATCCGGCCCAGGAACGGCACGTTCATCGCCTCCGCCGTCCGCTCCCCGCCGCCCCGCCCGAAGATGTCGCTCTCGTGCTCACAATTCGGGCACACGAAGTAGCTCATGTTCTCGATGATCCCGAGCACCGGGATGTTGAGCTTCTCGTACATCCGCACGGCACGGCGGCTGTCCGCGAGCGACACCTCCTGCGGCGTCGTCACGACGATCGCGCCTGCGACCGGCACGGTCTGGCTGAGGCTCAGCGCGACGTCGCCGGTCCCCGGCGGCATGTCGATGATCAGATAGTCCAGTTCGCCCCACTTCACCTCGTGAAAGAACTGCTTGACGACGCTGTGCAGCATCGGCCCGCGCCAGATGACGGGCGCGTCGTCGTTGGTCAGGAACCCCATCGACACGACCTTGATGCCGTGCTTCTCGGCCGGCAGGATCTTCTCGTCCTCGGCCATCAACTGACCCTGGATGCCGAGCATCATCGGCACGTTCGGTCCGTAGATGTCGCCGTCGATCATGCCGACCCGGCTGCCGAGTTTCGCGAGCGCCACGGCCAGGTTCACCGCGAGCGTCGTCTTGCCGACGCCGCCCTTCCCCGCCCCGATGGCGACGATGTTCTTGACCCCGGGGATCGGCGCCTGCGCCGAGCCGACATTGTGCGCGGCACGAACCTGGGCGGTCATGGTCACGTCAACGCTGGTGACGCCAGCTATCCGCGACACCGCTGCGCGCGCCTGATCGCGCATTGCGTCCTTGACCGGGCACGCGGGGGTGGTGAGTTCGATGGTGAACGCAACGGCTCCGCCGTCGATCGTGAGACCCTTCACGAAGCCGAGCGACACGATGTCCTTGTGGAGGTCGGGATCCTTGACGGCGCGAAGCGCGTTGAGAACGGCAGTCTGGTCGAGAGCGGACATGTTCTGGAACTCCTCGAAGGGAATCGAAGTCGTCATGCGTGAGCGAGCCCGGCGCGGCGCAGGACCTGCTCGAGCCACTGGTTGGTGAGTTTCTCCTGGACAGTATTCTGGCGCAGGCGGGCGTTCAGGTTGAAGAAATCGACGCGGTCCATCAGCTGGTCCTGGTTGAAGCACGAGAATATGATCGTCTCCTGACCGGTCGCCGGGTCCACGTGCTTCTGCAGGCACTGCGCGCACACCTCTTTCATCATGCACTGCATCGGCGAGTTGACGCTCGCAATCGCCACGTGCCCCCGCTTGAGGTAGGGAGCCAGGACGGCATGCCGCGCCCCCTTCATCGCCGCCATCATCCGGTCCGATCCAATCACGATCATCCGATCCACGCCGTCGAGCGGCACGCGGATCTGACCCAACTCTCCCCTCGCGTACGCCACCAGCGACTCGACGATGTTGCCGCGGAAGTGAGCATCCTGCGGCCGGTGTGGCTCGATTGGCGCGCCCGTGTCGGTGCTCCAGATCACCTGGTCTGTCGCCGCCTCGATCTCCTCGCGCTTGAAGAGGTCCTCCCCCTTCTTGTAGCCGGCGAAGTAGACGACGCGGTTGCCGCGCTCGCGCATCGCGCGGGCAATCGAGAAGAGAACGGCGTTGCCCAGCCCCCCGCCGGCCAGCAACACGGACTCGCCCTCCGGGATCTCCGTCGGCGCCCCCGTCGGCCCCATCACGACGACGCGCTGACCGGGGGTCAGATACGCGCACAGCCGGCTCGAGACACCGAGCTCGAGCGCAATCATCGACAGCAGGCCTCGTTCGCGATCGACCCACGCGCCCGTCAGCGCGATGCCCTCCATCACCAGCTTCACCCGGGCCCCGCCGATGCCGGCCATGACGGCGTCCGACTCGAAGTTTTGAAGGCGGTAGAACTGCCCCGGATGGAAGTGGCGCGCGGCGGCCGGGGCGTGCACCACCACCTCGATAATCGTCGGCGTCAGGCGCCTCACCTCGACGACGGTCGCCGACAGATCGGCGTCGAGCGCCGAGACGAGCGTCCACCACGACCGATCGCGCGTCTCCTGCGACGCCGGGTCCAGCGTGGCCACGCGGTCTGCGAACAGGCGCACCACCTCGCGGTAGCCATGCTTGGCCGACGCCATCGCCTTGACGACATTGCCGGCGTAGCGCGGGTGGTTGTCGCCGTAATAGCTGATGAAGAGGTCGGATGCCGCCGCGTCACGCCGGTGGTACGACGTGAAGAACCCCTGCGGATCGGGCACCAGGCACGATGTGCCCTTCTCGTCGTGCTCGACCCGGTGCGGCTCGAAGAACCGCCCGTGCGGATCCAGTTGCAGCGTGCCGGGATATTCCTTCTCGTAGGTGACGTTCGGCGAGGTGCCGGCCGCGACGAGCAGCGCACGCGCGGGAAGCTCCACTGTCAGCCCGATCTCGCCGGCGTCCGACGCCTGACGCCTGAATCGCACCGCCTTCACGTGGCCGAACTGGTCGGGGACGGCCTCTTCCGGATCGAGGTGTTCGATGAACCGGATCCCCTCCTCGAGCGCCTTGATGATCTCCTCGTGATTCAACCGGTAGGCCGGCGAATCGACCATGCGTTTTCGGTAGACGACCGCGACGCCACCCCATCCCTGCAGCAGCGGCACGAAGTCCGGCGCCTCCCCTGAGGCCTCCGCCCGTGCGCGCTCGGCACGCAGTTCGCGCCCGTGACACAGGAACTCCGCGAGCTGGGCCAGTTCCTCCTGGTCGTAGGCCGCGCGCGCGGTCGCCTCGCCGACGATGGCGGTCACCTGCTCGTACCGCTGGAGGATCTTCTCGACCTGCTGCGGGTAGTACGCGAGCAGCTCCGTGGCCGTGTCGATCGCGGTGAGGCCGCCCCCAATCACGAGCGCGGGCAGCCGGACCTGGAGATTCGCGAGCGACTCGTGCTTGAACGCACCCGTCAGCTGCAGAGCCATCAGGAAGTCGCTGGCCTTCCTGACCCCGCGGATCAGGTTGTTCTTCATGTCGATGATCGTGGGCCGGCCGGCGCCCGCCGCAATCGCCACGTGCGCGAATCCATGCGCCCACGCATCCTCGATGGGCAGCGTCCCGCCGAACCGGATGCCGCCGTACGCGCGGAAGCGCTCGCGCCGCGACAGCAGCAGGTGGAGCAGCGTGAGGAAGTTCTTGTCCCACCGAACGGTGATGCCGTATTCCGACACGCCGCCGAACCCCTCCAGCACGCGCTCGTCCAGCGGGCGGTGGATCTGGCTCCAGTCACGGAGCGGCGTGGGCGGCTGACCGGGCGCGCCGGTCAGCGATTCCGGCAGCGGCTCGATCTTCAGCCCGTCCACGCCCACCACGCCGAAGCCTTCGTTGAGAAGGTAGTGCGACAGCGTGTAGCCCGCCGGGCCGAGACCGACCACCAGGATGTTGATGCCGTTGTAGGGCAGCGGATAGGGCCGGCGGACGTTGAGCGGGTTCCAGCGCGTGAGCAGGCCGTAGATCTCGACGCCCCAGGGCAGGCCCAGCACGTCGGTGAGCACGCCCGTCTCGGCCTGCGGGATGTTCACCGGGTCCTGCTTCTGGAAGATGCAGGCCTTCATGCAGTCGTTGCAGATCCGGTGGCCCGTGCCGGCGCACATCGGGTTGTCGAGCGTGACGAGCGCCAGCGCGCCGATCGCATCGCCGCTCTTCCGCGCGAGATGCATCTCGGAGATCTTCTCGTCGAGCGGACACCCGGCCAGCGGGATGCCAAGCGCGTTGGTCGAGAGGGTCCCACCCTTTGCGTGGATACCCTTCGAACAGGAATCCTTGTCGCGCTCGTGGCAGATGACACAGTAGTTGATCTCGGACAGCACCTCCCGCGCGTTCATGCGCGCATCGGTGAGCGTGAAGCCGTCGCGGCGCCGGTGCGCGTCCCGGCCGGCCAGGGCCTCGGGCAGACTGGCGTCCGGTCGCTCGAACTCGACGAGGCGCAGCGGATCGATGGCACGAGGGAACCGGAAGATCACCCAGTCGCGATAGGCGGGATCGTCGATGCGGCGGGCACACCAGCGTTTCAGCGCGTCGAGTTGTGCGGCCACAGCGGCTCGCGCCGTCTCGTCGCCGGTCTTCGCCAGAACGGCCTCGCGGTCGAGGAGCGCGCAGCCGGCCAGCGCCAGCGCACGCTCGGGATCCTCGTGCCCGACGAGGCTCGCCAGCGCCTCCACCGTGGCGTCCTCGCCCGCGTCCGAACCCGCGGGCCCGCCCTTCGTCAGCGGCAGCGCGCGACGCCTGACGAAGTCCACCTTGAAACGGAAGATCGGATCCTGCGCGAGCGCGGCCTCGCGCAGGGAGGCCAACTCGCGCTCGACGCCGAACAGCCGGCCCACGAACGCGCTGATGTGACCCGACATGCGGACCAGCAGCCACGAGATCTCGGTGGCAGGCCGCACGGCGTCGGGTTCCTGCCGATACGCCTCCCACGCCTCCCACAGCGCGGGGTTCTCACGCGCGACCTCACGACAGAACACGTCGTGGAGGTCGCGCAGCCGGTCAGGCCGCTGCAGGTCGACGAACGAGAACCCGGAAACGCCGAGCGTCAGATCGGGTGCGACGGAGAGCGTATCCATAAGGGTGAGGGTGAGGTCCCACCTTTCATTCTACATTCTCCCTCCAGTATTCTTCACGTCCCGCTTGCTGCTTCTCGACCTTCTCGATCCTCGGTTCTCGCTTCTCACTTCTCCATTCTGAATTCCGACTTCCAGCTCCTGGCTACTTCTTCAGATACCGGTCCCACCACGCCAGGTAGCGTGTCAGTCGATCGCGCACGTAGCTGGGCATCCTGATGCCGTGGTGCTGGCCGGGGTAGATGATGAGTTGGGTGTCGACGTTCAGGGTCCGCAGCGCCTGGTACATCTGCTCCACCCCGGCAATCGGCACGTTGAAATCGACCTGGCCGCAGAGGAACAGGGTCGGCGTCTTGATCCGATCCGCGTGGAAGAACGGGTACGAGACCTTCAGCCAGGTCTCCTGGCTCGTCCACGGCGGACCCAATTCGTTGTCGTACTGCGCGATGTACTGGTCGATCCCGTACATCGTCAACTGCAGCGCGCTGCTGGCGCCGCTGACCGCCGCCTTGAACCGGCCGTCGCTGGCGATCGTGTAGTCCGTGAGAATCCCGCCGTAGCTCCAGCCGCCAATCCCGAGCCGGTCGGGATCCGCAATGCCGCTGGCCACCGCGTAATCGACGCCGGCGAGCAGGTCCATCACTTCCTTGTTGCCCCAGTCGGCGAAAATCGCCTTCTGGTACGCCGATCCCCGGCCCGCTCCGCCGCGATAGTTCACGGCCAGCACCACGTAGCCGTTGGCGGCGAACAACTCGCGCTCGACGCTGAAACCGAATTCGTCCTGGCCGTTCGGGCCGCCGTGAATGTACAGGAGCGTCGGGTATCTCTTCCCCGCGATGAAGCCGGCCGGCTTCACCATCAGCCCGTTGACCACCGTGCCGTCCTTCGACTTGCAGGTGAAGCCCTCGGTGGTCGCCAACTGCAGCTCGTCGAGCCACGCGTCGTTCTGGTGCGTCACCCGTCGCAGGGCGCCGTTCTCGAGAACGTGCACTTCGCCGATCTCCGTGGCCGTGCTGGCGATGACGGCGAGCGCCCCGTCGCCCTTCGGCGAGAGCGACGACACCACGCGCTGTCCGCTGGTCAGCTTGTCGACGGCCCCCGTCCTCACGCTGACGGTGGCGACGTACTCGGTGCGGTCGTCCGCGACGACGCCACGGAGAGTCTGTCCATCGGCCGACCAGAGAATCGGGCCCGACATCGCGCGGTCGAGCACCGCGGTCAACACCTTCGGCGCGCCGCCGGCAGCCGGGATGATCGCGAGCTTCGCCTGGTTGTATGCGGAGTACTTCGTCTCGTCACCCTGGAGGTACGCGAGCCACTTCCCGTCCGGACTCCACGCGGGCCGCCCATCGTCGCGCCCTGGATAGGTCGTCAGTTGACGGGGCTTGGCGCCGGCCTTCGCCTCGATGACATAGACGTTGGTGTCATCGACCCGATCGGGATCGGGCGCACGGTTGCTGACGAAGGCGATCTGCGTCCCGTCCGGCGACCAGGACGGCGTCAGATCGTCGAACACGCCGGACGTCAGAACCTCCGACTTCCTGGTCTCGACGTCGAACAGCGCCAGATGGCTGTAGAGGCGGGTGAGGTAGCCGGCTCCGTCCGACTTGAAGTGATATCGGTCGATGACGATCGGCGGCTGGGTCTTGCGTTTCCAGCTTTCCTTCTTCTCCGGATCGGAGTTGGGATCGAAGTCGTCGACGACGAGCACCAGGCGTTTGCCGTCTGGTGACCAGGCGAGGTCCGAGACGCCGCCCTTGATGTCCGTGAGTTGCTGCGCCTCGCCACCCGCCCGGTTGAGCAGCCACACCTGGGCGCCGCGCTTCTTCGCGTCCTCGTCGCCGCGCGACGTGAGGAACGCGAGGTACCGGTTGTCGGGGCTCCAGCGCGGCGTGCTTTCGCTGCTGTCGGTGGTGGCCGTCAGGCGAATCTGTTGCGCGCCGTCCCAGCCGGCCATCCACAAGTCGGTGTCGCGCTTGTCCTTCTCCGCGTCGATCGTGCCCACTGTGTAGGCGATCCACCTGCCGTCGGGCGACACCTGCGGGTCGCCAACGGTCCGAATTCTCGCCAGATCGTCGAGGCCGACCGCCCGCTTCGCTGGCTGGCCGGCGACGGCTGACGAGACGGTCACGACGAGGAGCGCGGTCAAGGTCGAGAGGGTTGCCACCAGTCTCCGCATAGTCGATGCTCCGTGAGGTTTCGGCCCGGGCGATGTCGAACCCGGGCACGGCGTGGCGGACGCCGAAACCGGATGGTACCACCGCTGGAAACTCAACCGCTAATTGGGATACTCTGTGCCGTGCATTCGGTCTATTTTCTCCCCCCATCGTTCGCGGCGCCTCGGTTGAGGGGGACTGCAGAGGAGCCATTCATGGTCAAGAGAACCGTCCTCGCGCTGTTGCTGCTGACTGCGCTCTGCCTGAGCGCAGTGCCGGCCGTCGCGCAAGAGACGACCGGCACGATCGTCGGCACGGTGACCGACGAATCGGGCGCCGTCGTCCCGGGTGTTGCCGTTGTCGCCAAGAACATCAATACCGGCCGAACGACGGAGGTGGTGTCCACCTCGACGGGGATCTACCGGATTCCGCTGCTGCCGCCAGGGGTGTACGACCTCACGTTCCAGCTCAGCGGCTTCCAGCCGGTTACGATCCGCGGGATCGCGCTGCACGTCAATGACCGCCTGGACGTGAACGGGAAGCTGTCGGTGGGTGGTGTGGCCGAGGTCGTCGAGGTGACGGCCGCCCAGCAGTTCGTCCAGCCGACGGCCGCCCTCCAGAACCTGGTCGATGCCACGCAGGTCCAGGAGCTTCCGCTCAACAACCGCAACTTCGTCCAGCTCGCAACACTCGCGCCGGGTGTCTCGAGCGACCTGCCCGACGAGGTGGGCGTCGGGTTGACGAGCACGGTGAGCATCTCGGTCAACGGCTCGCGGCGCAACGCCGTGAACTGGCTGGTGGACGGCGTGTCGAACGTGGACGTCGGCTCGAACATCACGCTGCTGTCCACGCCGACGCTGGAGTCGATCGAAGAGTTCAAGATCATCACGAACGGCTACGCGGCGGAGTGGCCGCGCAGCGGCGGCGGCGTGGTGAACGTCGTCACCAAGTCCGGCACGAGCAGGTTCAAGGGCAGCGCGTACGAGTTCTACCGGAGCGACAAGCTCAACGCGAACTCCTGGTTCAGGAACCAGAGCCCCAACCCGGATCTTCGCAAGCCGCCCGCATTGCGGTACAACAACTTCGGCTACACGGCCGGCGGACCGGTCCTGAAGAACAAGATGTTCTTCTTCTGGTCGCAGGAATGGCGGCGGATCCAACGTGCTCCGGCGTCGCTCATCGGCAACGTGCCGAACCCCGCGTGGTTGTCGGATCCCACGAACTCGAACTACGTGGCACCCGAGAAGCGAGATGCCAACGCGGTCAAGTTCCTCACTGCGTATCCGGCCCCGAACCTGCCACCAACGTCGAGCAACGGTCCCAGCCGGTACGCCGTGTCGTCGCCGAACATCAACAACACCCGCCAGGAGGTCATCCGGATCGATTACGACCTGAGCCCGAAATGGCGCCTGACCGGCCGGTATACGCATGACCTCAGCGAGACCCAGGAACTCGGGGGACTCTGGCTCGGCTACGCCATTCCGAACATCGCGACGACCATGACGACCGTGCCCGGCCAGGTGCTGGCGCTCGGCGTGAAGACGATTTTCGGAAGCAATGCGCTCAACGAGTTCCAGTACCAGCGGTCGAGCAACGCGATCTCGTGGATCAATCCGGATGGGACGAAGAACAAGCGGTCCGACTACGGCATCAACATTCCCGAGATCTTCCCCGAGAACACCGGCAGGATGATCCCGACGATCGCCGTGAGCGGCCTGTCGTCGTTCGGCACGAACCAGCTGTACAAGAACAACTACGTCAACCAGACGATCACGGACAACTTCTCCTGGCAGAAGGGCAACCACGCGTTCAAGTTCGGCGGCCTCGTGACGTTCGAGGAGAAGAACGAGAACGCGCTCGCCAATTCGCAGGGCAGTTTCTCGTTCGTCGCCAGCACCGGGCGAACGGCCTTCCAGAACTTCCTGCTGGGAAACGCCGACGGGCAGTGCGCGTCCTGCAGCTACAGCGAAGCCGAGAAGGACATCATCGTCGGCCTCAGGTTCAACCGCCTCGAGCTGTACGCCCAGGATTCGTGGAAGGTCAGGCCGAACCTCACAATCGACCTTGGCCTCCGGTACTCGCTGTATCCGCCGATCAGGGAGGCCAACAACGCGCTGACCACCTTCGATCCGTCGTTCTACAAGGCGGCCAATGCGCCGAAGTTCACGACGGCAACCGGCGCCCTCATCGACAAGACCACGGGTAGCCTGACGAACGGCATCATCATCGCCGGTCAGAACTCGCCCTACGGCGACAGCATCTACCCGATGGTGAAGGACAGCATCCAGCCGCGGTTCGGCTTCTCGTGGGATCCGAAGAGCACCGGAAGCACGATTGTCCGCGGGTCGTTTGGCATCTACTACGATCAGCCGCTCGTCGGCATCTTCGAGTGGAACGCGTTCTACAACCCGCCATTCAACAACAGCTCGAGCATCACCGGAGCGAGCCTGAGCAACCCGACGGCGGGCACCACGGTGAAGACCAGCGGCGTGCCGACGATCTGGGCGACGTCCACGGACTTCAAGAACCCACGGACCACGCAGTGGAACATCGGCGTGACCCGGCAGCTCTTCAAGAACGCGGTCATCGAGGTGAGCTACGTCGGATCGCGCGGCGACAACCTCATCCGGCCGATCGACATCAACTACCCGATGCCGGCCGACGTCATCGCGCTCCAGACTGCGACGAATAGCACGAGCGCAGTCAACCCGGCTCGGCCCTATCTGGGCTACGGCACGTTCCGGTATCACGAGACGACCGCGACGAGCCGGTACCAAGGCCTGCTGACCGGTTTCCGTTACCAGGGCGGCAAGCACGGTACGATGACCGTCAACTACACGCTGAGCCGCAACCAGACGGATTCGACGAACGACCGCGACACCATCGACGTCCCGCAGAACCCACGCGACCCGATGGCCGATTTCGCGGACGCCCGCACGGACCGTCGGCACATCCTCACCGCGTCGTACGTCTACGAGGTCCCGTTCTTCAAGGAGTCCAAGAATCCGATACTCCGGACGGCAATCAGCGGCTGGCAGGTCGCGGGAATCACCTACGCGAACTCGGGCCAGCCGGTGCCGCGCATCTCGGTACTCACCAACACCTTCCGTCGCGGCGGCTTCGCTGATCTCGTCGGCGATCCCAATCCGCAGCTGACATTCGTCAACGGTGTTCCGTACTGGTTCGACCCGACGGCCTTCGCGCCGCCGGCCGATGGCAAGTTCGGCAACTCCGGCCGTGCGCCGTTCCGCCAGCCGGGGTTCTACAAGTGGGACTTCACGTTGTCGAAGAACTTCTACCTGCCGCGGAACATGCGTCTCCAGTTCCGGGCCGACCTGATCAACGCGTTCAACCAGGTGAACTGGGCGTCTGATCCGGCCGCGACCGGGCTGGACAACACCTGCTCGACCAGCCTCACGTCGTGCACGGTGTCCACGGACACCTTCGGCCAGCTGATAGCCGTGCGCGCTGCGCGCGAGATTCAGTTCGGGCTGAAACTGTACTGGTAGACCGACGGCTGCAACACCGTCAGGCATGGCCGGGCGATCCGCTGGTCGCCCGGCCATTTCTGTCTCCGCCAACGGGAGTGACGTATCATGCTGAGGCGCGTCGCCTGATGCCAAACGCCCAATTATGACCCCTCGGACCGCGCTCCCGTGCTTGGTCGCTCTCGTCCTCGTGACCCTGGGACCGTCCTCACGCCAGGCCGACGCCGGGCCGCTGCCGCGCCTCTGGGTCTCGCTGCCGCGCGAGGTCGCGGTCGGCGATGTCGTTCGCGCGCTGCAGGCCGCCGGACTGCGCGACGCTCGGGTCGTCATGCCCGCGGTCCACGCGCGGGTCGGAGGGCTGCCGGCAGGAGGGGAGGCACCGGCCGACGTCCAGGCCGCTGACGTACCCGGTGCGGCCGGCGACATCCAGATCCTCGCCCGTGTCACCCTCGAGATTGGCGCGGTCCCCGGGACCGGGCGCGAGCGCGAGACGGCCGTCGAGCGCGACGTCACCGCGCTCGTCAACCGCCTGATGCTCGACCGGCCGAACCTGCACGGACTGGTCCTCGACGTTCTCGTGGGCGACGCGACGCCCGAGGTCGTGCAGTTCGCGCTCGCCGCCCTGGCAGTCAAAGCCAAGGCCGTCAGACCGGCGCTGCAGGTCGTGCTTGCGTTGGCCGCAGCCCAGTCACAACCGACAGCCGCTGGCCTCCGTGCCCGCGATGCTGCCACGACCCGGCTGCTCGCCTACGCCGACGCGGTCGTCGTCCCGGCTGTCCGCGGCAACGAGTGGGAGGCCGTCTCCACTGCCGCCGCCGGCAAACCAATCACCGTGAGGACGGCGGTCACAGCGGATGTCCCGGCCGTGGCTTCCGCCACCTTGCTGGACGTCCTCATGACTCCCGGCATCGGTCGGGCCGAGGCCGTCTGGATCGAACTGCCGACGCTGGGGTCGCTCGGTGCCCTCTGTGGAACCATGCGGTTTCTCGGGCGGACATTGAGCGGAGGCCTGGAGATGACCGCGCCGGAGCGAGCGCCCGCGGCGGTGTCAGTGGACGGCCAGCCGGCATCGCCCGCCGTCGCATTTGTCGGGAGCCGGACCGCGGATGTCGCCCTGCTGCTCAAGACCGGCGCATCACGCGAGGCCCCGCGCGCGCTGACGCTCACCGCCCCCGGCAAGCCGCCGCAGGTCACGTGCTTCGACGCGACCGATGGCAGCAGCCTGACTGCGCAGGCGACCGATTGCCGCGCGACTGCAGACTACGTGTTGCTCTTCGCGCGCGGCGAGGCTGGACACGACCGGCTGTTCGAATCGGTCAGCGTGACCGGTCGATCGGGTCTCCGCGTCGAAGAGGTAATCGCCCGCTGGCAGGCCTCGCGCGAGCGTGAGCGGCAGGCGCTCGACAACTACTCGGTGCCGGTCTTCCTCAGCATTCACTTCGAGGCAACCAACCTGACGATTGGCGTCGACGTCGCGCTCGAATTGCAGCAGTTCGTGGATCGAGGCGGCACCGAGGACTGGGTCCAGACGGGCTTTCTCGTGAACGGTGTCCGGCTGAAGAAGGGACGTGAGTTTCCGCTGCCCCAGCTGGAGCCGGAGAAAGTCGTCACGCGGCCGCTCGAGCTGCGCCTCGACGAGAAGTACATCTACCGCCTCGACGGCACCGACACGGTGAACGGGCGCGTCTGCTACGTCGTGGACATCGAGCCGTCACAGACCACTGAGGCCCTCTACGCGGGCCGCGTGTGGATCGATGGCGTCGACTTCCGGCAGGCGCGCATCCGCCTCGAACAGCGGAACGGCAGGAACAACGTCGCCTCGCACGTCGAGACGCAGGACTTCGACCGGGTGAAGGACATACGCGAACGCGACTTCACCCTCGTCCGCGCCATCTACGCGGTCGACATCGTCAACCTGGCCGGCCGGTCCATCACGGTCGAGAAGCGGTATCGCTTCGGCGATTACACGCTCAACGCAGCCGACTTCAACAGCCGCCTCGAGACGGCGCGCGGCACCGATTCCCCGATGTTCCGCGAAACCGACGAGGGCATGCGAGCGCTTCGCAAGGACAAGGCCACCCAGACGCGCGTCGTCGAACCGTCGAGCGGCAAGCGAATCCGCGCGCTCCTCGGCGGCGTGCTCTACCAGGGCGACTACAACGTCCCCGTTCCCCTGGCCGGCCTGACGTGGGTGGATTTCGACTTCCGCGGGACGGGCAGGCAGTTGTCCGCGTTCTTCGCCGGCCCGCTGCTGACGCTCAACCTCTCGCGCCAACACAGCAAGAGCCTGCGGTGGGGGCTGGATCTCTCGCTCTCGGCCCTGCCGACGACGTTCAAGACGTACCAGCGGAGCGCGGAATTGAAGGGCCAGCGGGTTCGCCAGTTCGAGCAGAGCGTTGGCGGACTCGTGAACTGGCAGCCGAGCTCGTCGATCACGCTCTCCGCGCAGGGGCATCTCTACCACGATCTCTACGCGACAACGAGCGATACCGATTCGATGTACCGGATTCCGGCGAGCGGTTTCTCGTTGAACGCCTACGGTGAGGCGAAATACACGCGCGGAAGCCTGAGCCTCACCGCCACCCTGGAGGAGACGAGTCGACTCGGCTGGCAGGACTTCGGCTATGCAGACGCCAGCCACGGGCCGTTGTACTCGAACTCCACCCGCTACTCCGGGGAGGTCAGGCAGCACATCTTCGTCGGAAAGCTGACGCGTGGCGGCGTCTCGGCCGCCTACTTCGGCGGAGTGAACCTCGACCGGTTCTCGCGATTCAGCCCGGGATTCTTCATGCGGCCCGCCGTCCATGGCCTGCCGAGCGGCGTTGACTCGTTCGACGACATCGCGGACATCAGCGCCTATTACGGGTTCAACGTGATGGATCTGATGAAGCTCGAGGGGGCGTACAGCCATTCATGGACGCGCAACAAGGACGAGGGGACGGCCTGGCGGCAGTTCGACGGCCTCGACTTCACCATCGGCATGGCCGGTCCGTTCGGCACGTTCGTGCAGGGCAGCGTGAGCGTTGCGCTCCGGGGAAACCTCGAGCGATACAAGTCGAGGTGGGGCACGTACCTGCTCTTTCTGAAGCCGCTCAAGAGGTGACGGGGCGTTTGTGCCGTCCCTCACCTACCGTCCGAGCCAATAGGAGAACTTCACAAGGAAGACATCGTCTGGCGTCGCGTGGAAGAGGGAGCGTGTGTCGGGGCCGAGGGTGAATTCGCCGGGGCGTGCGAGGTCCTGGCGGTTCTCGGTCCAGACCACGTAGAGCGTGGAGCCGGGTCGGTACTCCCAGCGGAAGATCGCGTTCAGCCGGAGCGACTTGAAGTTGAACGACGGGTCGTCGAGGCGGAACGAGGGCGCCGGGCCCGGTCCGTCGGGATCGACGATGAAGCGCCGTTCGCCTGGCACGGGGGTGATGGTCGTCCCCTCCTCGCCGTAGCTGCGGAAGGCGAAGGCACGAGGGCGGGTGAGCTCTTTGAAGTTCCAGTACCGTCCGGTGGACAGCAGCGGTTGCATGTAGACCTGGAGCGACACCGTCGGCTTGAAGACGATGTTCAGCCGGGTCGTCATCGACACTTCCGTCTGGTCGATGTCGGAGAAGATGTACCGCGCGCCGAAGGTGACTGGCGCGCTCGGATCGGTGACCGTGTTCACGTACTGGGCGATTGCGTGGCTCCTGTAGACGCCCGGTCCGACCGACACGTCGACGGTCGGCGTCGGCTTGACTCTCACGGAGAGCTCGACGCCATCCCCGAAGCCGCCGAATTCGTTCCAGGCGTAGTTCCCCCACAGCCCGACGGTCACCGTCTTCCGGTCGTCGCTGTTGATCGACAGGGACGTGCTGCCCCCGGCCGGCGTCCGCATGCTCGGACCGCCGCGGGTGAGCCGGTCGTCCAACGTCGAGCGGTGGTAGCCGAACTGGCTCACCAGGCCCCAGTAGTTCTTGAACGTCACGCTTCCGGCGGAGTAGACACCGTCCTCCTGAAGTTCGCGATTGAAGTTCCAGTTCCAGTACTTGCCGATCCAGAACATGCGGCTGCGCGACAGTCGGTCGGGGGTCGGCTTGCGCAACAGGAACACGCCGTGCCCTCCCGCAACGTCACCCTGCGTGTGGAACCCGAGGTCGTTCGACTCGAACCCCGGGCTGACGCCCCAGAGCGCGGCGTTCACCGTCCAAGTGCCGCTGTTGCGATTCAGATTCACCCGGCCGGACCAGCCGGACAGCGATGTGCTGTTCGGATTGAGCCGAACCTGCGGCGCGTCGGGCCGCTGGTAGTAGCGTTGCGGCGCGCGCTGGAGACGGAGAATCGCCGCCTGGCTGCCGCTGACTTCGCTGCCGCTGATGCCGCCGGTCACGACCCAGGCGCGCTTGGCGTCGAGGAACACGTATCCGTCGCCGCCCGCGACGTAGGCGCGGTTCACCAGCAGGTCGCCCAGCGACTGGGTTCGCAATCGCCGCTCGACGCTCGTCACGAGGAAGCCGTAGCCCATTCGGGGCTGGTCGCGCTTCACGCGCGCAACCAGGTAGTTGGTTGGCGGTTCCACCTCCTCGTTCCGTTCCAGGCGCCCGTCGGACAGGCGAGCCGACTCGGGGGCCGTGAACGCGTCCAGCAGGCCGATGCTCCAGCCGGTCGTCGTCTTCCCGGTGAGCTTCCCTGCGCCGACGATCGTCGTCGTGCCCGGTTGATCGACGAAGTCGCCCCCGGCGGAGCCCTGAGGGGCGCGGCCAATCCGCCTCGAGTAGAACAACGTCGGCTCCGAGTTGTTGAAGCCGAAGAACGAGTTCGCCCCACCGCGACCGAAGTTCGAGAAGGTCTGCGCGCCTTCGATGAAGAACGGACGCTTCTCCTCGTAGAACGTCTCGAACGCCGTCAGGTTGACCACCGCCGGATCCACCTCGACCTGGCCGAAGTCTGGATTGACCGTGGCGTCGAGCGTCGCGTTGCTCGTCAGGCCCCATTTCAGATCGACGCCCGCGCCACCGGCGAGCCGCGATCCGTCGTTGAACGGGTCGCCGCCCTTCGGCGGCGTGATGAACTCGCCGCGGCTCGTCGCGTACGGCAGCCACTCGACGTGGCGAGACGTGGGAATCCCATCGAGGCCGGTCAGGTGCGCCATCCGCGACGCGAGGCCGTTCTCTTTCTTCGGCACGAGCACCAGCCAGGAGTACTCGTTCTTCCTCTGGACGAATCGCTGGACGTTGATGCCCCAGGTCAGCGACGGTGCCGCGGAGTAGCGCAGTTGCGAGAACGGGATCCTGAACTCAGCCATCCACCCGGTGTCGTCCATCGACACGGCGGAACTCCACACCGCGTCCCACGACTCGGCTCGGCCGGTGTCGTTGTAGATGACGGCGTCGTATTGCCCGCCGGCCGCACTCGAGGCGAACTCGAACCCGGTGAAGTGATCGTGCCGGGGATCCAGGCAGACCATCACCCAGTCGGCGTCGGGGACGGTGTCACGGCGGGCGAGACGACGGGTGATCCGGGAAGGGCTCGAGTCGAACAGGTGGAGGCCGACGTAGAGCGCACGGTCGTCGTAGAGCACGCGGACCTCGGTGCGCTCGGTCGCCGGCTTTCCTTCATCGGGATCGCGCTGGAGAAAGCCGCCGACCAAGGGCGCCGTCTTCCAGGCCTCTTCGGAGAGGCGGCCGTCGATCGTGATGCCCGTCGCACGAACGGCGCGGACCTCCGGGAGTGGCGGGACCTGCGTGGATGCGGCACCGATGGTGGCCCGCGCCACGCCGATACCGATCACGACGAAAACAGACGCGGTGCGGATCATTCGGGATCTTTAGACGTGGGGGACCGTTGCTCGGTTGGACACCGGAGCCTGGGAAAGGCTCCATCGGGTGGTCGTGGGGGCTGGTCTGCTATCGATGGGGGCGGGCCGTCGGCCAGCGGGGGTGTGACTCCGTGTCCGCCCAGCTTGGACTGCGCCCGCTCACGCTCGGCGCGCCGAGAGCTCGGCGACGCGACGTTCGATCTCGGCCATGGCCTGTGCGAGCTGCTCGCGCCGGACCGGGTGTGACGTGGCGTTCGATTGGCGCTCGAGCTCGGTATGCGCGAGCCGGAGCGATTCGAGCTTCTGCTCGCGCTCGGGATCCGTCACGACCCGGCGGCGCCCGTTGCGGCGCTGCTCCAGTTCGTCCAAACGATCCTGGATGCGCGCCTGAGCATCCACCAATCCTTCCGCGCCGTCCCCCATAATCTCCTCTCAGCCCCGCCACCGTACCCGTCATCGACCAGAATCTCAGTATAGCATCGCCTTCGTTCCCGTCTCCGCGCGATCACCTTCGGAAGGACGGGCTTTCCGAACCGGGTCGCCAAGCCGGAGCCGACGCCCTCGGCTGGGTGCAGCAAGTTGTGACGTCAGAAGCGGGAAGGATGTTCCGCGCGGACCTCAGCCTCGCGCGATCGACACGGCGAGCAGCAAGTCGTAGTAGGTCGTCTTGAGGCGGTCGGCGCCGTGGGCGATCGCCGTGCGGTCTTTCGCGGCGAGCGCCTTTGCCATCTGCGCGAGCGCCGCACTCGCCTGGGCCGCCGCCGCCTTCCACGTGGCGGACGCGGCAATCGGACCGGCGAGGCCCTGAGCCGCGCGCCAGGCCTGCAGTGCGGACTGCAGATCCTCGTTGATGTCGTCGAAATCCCTTCCTGTAAGACGGATCTCGTTGCGGCCCACGACGTGCCCGGCGACACGCTCGACGGCTTCGTGATAGTCGGAGAGATGATCGTCGAACGTCGCCAGCTGGTGGCGTTCCCGAACCTCACGGAGCACCTGGCGCACCTCTTCGAGGTCCGCGTGCGCACCCGACATGTCCCGGCGGCGCGCCGCGGCGCGGGCCTCCGCGATGAGCGTCGTCACACGATCGACCGCCACGGGCCATTCCGGGTCCTGGCCGATCTCGGCGGGCGGAGTCGTGCGGACCTCGCGTGAGGCGCTCGCCCACCGAGACGCGAACAGGATGAGCTGACGGTTGGTGGCGTCGATGTTGCCCCGGGAGCTGGCAACGAGCGCCGCGTAGTACGGGCCGAGCGCGTGCTCGATCACACCGTTGGCATCGGCCGCCAGTGCGGGCGAGGCACTCAGCAGGACCGTCAGCGCGCAGAGGAGGCTCCTGGATCGCATGGTCCACGTCCGAGAGGAAACCTGAAACAAACGGAGATGCCCGCTCCTTCTTCTACTTCGTCACGAGCGCGACCGCCTTGTCAATCGCGTCCTGCAGCATCGAGGGATCCGGGGCATCGATGAACTTCTCGCGCATCAGCAGATCGATGATCGCGCGAGCCTCCTTGATGTCGGCGAGCGTCCCGTTGTAGACCGCCTCGCGGGTCGGGGTGATGCGCGCCACCCCGTTGGCGATCGCCGTCATCGCGACGTCGGCCGCTTCCTCGGCAAACATCTCGGTCTCGTCCATCGTCGGCATGATGTAGTCGGGGCTGAGGCCCTTCTTCTGCGCGAAGTTGGCGACCGAGTACGCCGCGGCGATCGCCATCTCGTCGGTGATCTTCCGCGCACGGACGAGCAGCGCCCCCTTGAGGATCCCCGGGAAGCCCATCGAGTTGTTGACCTGGTTGGGGAAGTCGCCGCGGCCGGTGGCCACGATGTACGCGCCGGCCTCCTTCGCCGCATACGGGTAAATCTCAGGCACCGGGTTGGCGCACGCGAAGACGATCGGCTTGGCCGCCATCTGGCGGATCCACGCCGGCTTCACGGTGTCCGGGCCCGGCTTGCTCAGCGCGATCAGGACATCCGCGCCCTTGAGCGCCTCTTCGATGTCGTTCACGCGGCCGGGATTCGTCTTCTCGCACAGTTCCCACTTCCGGTAGAACGCGGCGTCCGCCTTCACGTCGTCGCGCCCCTTGTGCAGGCCGCCCTTGGTGTCGAAGAGGATCATCTTCTCCGGATCGCCGCCAGCCATCAGGATCAGCCGCGCAATCGTCGTGTTCGACGCGCCCGCGCCGTAGTTCACGATGCGAACCTTGCCGATGTCCTTGTTGACGATCCGCAATGCGTTGATCAGGCCGGCCAGCGTCACGCTGCCGGTTCCCTGCGCGTCGTCGTGCCACACCGGGATGTCGCACTCCTCTCGGAGGGTGTCGAGCACCTTGTAGCAGTTCGGCTGCGAGATGTCTTCGAGGTTCACCGCGCCGAAGCTCGGCTCCAGCATCTTCACGAACTCGATGATCTTGTCCGGGTCGTGCTTGCCGGCCTTGTTGTAGCTGTTGACGCACAGCGCCACGCCGTCCACGCCGCCCAGGTACTTCATCAGGAAGGCCTTGCCCTCCATCACTCCGAGCCCACCAGACGGCGAGCAGTCGCCGTCGCCCAGCACCCGCGTCGAATCGGAGACGACCGCCACCAGGTTGCCCCGATTCGACAGCTCGAACGAGGTGTCGTGGTTGTCGCGAATGGTCGTGGAGATCGCCGAGACGCCCGGCGTGTACCAGACGTTGAACCAGTTGAAGCCATAGATGCCGGCCTTCGGCATCGTCACCATCTTGCCACCGTAGAAACGATGCGCCGACAGCGACAGCTCCTTGAGGAAGGCCGTCTTCGCCTTCGCCAGTTGCTCCTGGGTGAAGGTCGGCGGGAACAACTCGTTCAGTTTCGAGAGCGTCAGGTCGATCGTCTTCATCGTGGTCTCCGGGAAATCAGGTGAATGGCGCATGAACGGGATAACTCGGCGGAGAATAGCACATCGGCGCCGCACAACACACCGTTCGGCGTGAGCCAGTGCCCGCAGGTCCTTCGGGGCCTCGGCGAACCAACGCCAGCTCAGCCGATGTGTAAATGAGGCGCTGGTTGGGTCAATGATTGGTCAGTCGCCAGACGGTGTCAACCGGCACATCACACGGACGGGCGGGGCGGGCGCCTGATGATACCTTTCAGGTCGTCCCGGCGGCGGCCGGCCAGCACGAACGTTCGGAGGGAGAGACTGCCATACCGGAATCCCTCGTAGATGTCGTACAGCCGATCGCCGGTCGCCGCAGCGCCGACGACGAACAGGAGCGGCTCGAAGTGCTCGGGCGTCGGCACCGATTCGAGCGCATGCGGCGCGCGGCGCCGATACGCCGTCAACGCGGCCACATCGAGCCGGCCCGCCTGGTCGCGCGCCCACTCATCGAAGCCAAGCGCCCACGGATCCGGCACTTCGGTCTCGACGCTGAACCGCAGGCGATGGAGATTGTGGACCATGCCCCCGCTGCCGACGAGGAGAATGCCGCGTTCGCGCAGCGGTGTCAGACATCGGCCCATCTGGACGATCTCGTCGGGTTCCGCCGGCACCGGCAGGGACACCTGCACCACCGGGACGCGGGCGCTGGGGTACGCGATCGACACCGGCATCCAGGCGCCGTGGTCGAGGCCGCGGGTCTCGTCGGGCACGGCCTTGATCCCGGCCCGCTCGAACAGCGCCAACACCTCGTCGGCGAGCGTGACGCTTCCCGGGCAGGGATAGACGACCCGCTCGATCCTCGCCGGCATGCCGGTGAAGTCGTAGAGCAACTCGGGCCGCGGGTTGCGGGTGACACGGATCGGATGGAGCGACTCCCAGTGCGCCGAGACCACGACGATGCCATCCACGCGGCCCTGTGTGCACGCAAATCGGCGCAGGGCGTTGCCGTAGTCGTCGTCGAACAGTGTATTCGGGGCCCCGTGCGAGACGAACATGGCGGGCACGCGGCCAGTCGGAGACCGCCGACGCTCGGGTCCCGGATAGGCCTGGGTGTCCGTCATCCCAGATTCTCCCGCACCATCCAGCCCATCATGGTCTCCCGAACCGCGGCGAAGGCCTCCTTCACTGGCGCGAGCAGGGCGGCGGCAGCCACGAGATCGCCGCTGGCGGCCGCCTGCTCGAGGTCGAACGCGACCTGCTGCAGCCCGGTCGCGCCCGCCGTTCCCGACGACCCCTTGAGCGAGTGGGCGAGACGGCGCAGCGTCGGGCCGTCACCTCCGGCAAGCGCCTCGTCCATCGCCACAAACTGCCTCGGGGTGTCGTCGAGGAAGATCTGGAGCACTTCGACGAAGATCTCCACGTCGCCGCCGACCCGCGCGAGCAACGCGCCGCGATCGAGTTCCGTCGCGGGCCGGACCGGGACGGCCGCCAGCGTGGGCGCCTCTGCCGGAGCGACCGTCGCGCCCTGCGCCTCGGGCTGAGGATCCGTCGTCGTCCACCGCGCGATGGCGGCGGCCAGTTCGTCCGATTTGATTGGCTTCGACACGTAATCGTCCATACCCGACTCGAGACAGCGCTCGCGATCGCCTTTCATCGTGTGAGCCGTCATCGCAATGATGGGAATGCGCGGGTTGCGGACGCCACCGTGACCCAGACGGATCTGTCTTGTCGCCTCGAAGCCGTCCATCTCCGGCATCTGGACGTCCATCAGCACGAGATCATACGGCATCGTGCCCAGCGCCTTGAGCGCCTCGGCACCATTCGCCACCGCATCGACGCGGTGCCCCATCTTCTCGAGAACCTTGGTCGCCACCTTCTGGTTGGTGATGTTGTCCTCGGCGAGCAGCAACCGGATCTTGCGGCGGGCGGCCTCGGCCAGCGTGAAGCGGGTGACGATCGGCTCGCCGTCAACCGGACCTTCCTCCTGGCGGCCCGCCAGCGTTCTGAGCAACGCCAGGAGCTGCGAGGCCTTGACCGGCTTGGTCAGGTAGCCGGAGAAACCGATTTCCTCGAGCCTGCTGACTTCGCCGCGCCGGCCCGCCGACGTCATCATGACCAGGGCGGTGTCCTTGATCAGCGGGTCTGCTTTGATCCGGCGCCCCAGTTCGTCACCCGCGACGCGGGGCATCACCATGTCGAGGATGGCGACGCGGTAGGGATCCGTGTCGTGCGCCGCCTGCCTCAGGAGGGCGATCGCCGATTCCCAGCCATCCACCTCGTCGTGCCGGCAATGCCAGGATTCGAGCAGCCCAGCCAGCACGCGTCGATTCGTGCCGTTGTCGTCCACGCCGAGGACGCGAAGTCCTTCGATCTCGGCCAGGGGCGGAGGGTGCCGGCGCGCGGCGAGGGGTTGAACCGCGAACCGGGCGGTGAACCAGAAACTCGAACCCGCACCCGCCTCGCTTTCCACTCCCACCTGGCCACCCATGAGCTCCGCGAGCCGGCGTGAGATCGAGAGGCCCAGCCCGGTGCCGCCGAAGCGGCGCGTGGTGGAACTGTCGACCTGCGTGAATGGTTGGAACAGCGTGCCGAGCTTGTCGGCAGGAATGCCAATCCCGGTGTCGTGGACGACGAACCGCAGGAGCACGTCCTCGCCGCTCACCTCGTCCGCGCTGATGCTGAGCGTGACCTCGCCGACCTCGGTGAACTTGATCGCGTTGCCGACCAGGTTGGTGACGACCTGGCGCAGCCGGCCCGGATCGCCGCGGAGAGACATCGGCACGTCGGGCGCCACCAGGCACGCCAACTCGAGCCCCTTCTCGTGTGCCCGGATCGCCAGGATGTCGATCATGTCCTCGAGCGTCGTCCCGAGGTCGAAGTCGAGGACTTCGAGGCCCAGCTTGCCGGCTTCGATCTTCGAGAAATCGAGGACCTCGTTGATGATGGACAGCAGCGAGTCGGCGCAGTGACGGACGGTGTCGGTGAACTCCTGCTGCTCGGCGGTGAGGCGCGTATCGAGGAGCAGCCCCGTCATGCCGATGATGCCGTTCATCGGCGTCCGGATCTCGTGGCTCATGTTGGCGAGGAACTCGCTCTTCGCGGCATTCGCCACGGCCGCTTCCTCCGCGAGACGGTTGGCGCGCTCGACCGATCGCTGGAGTTCGCTGTTGGCCGCCTCGGTTTCCTCCTTGGCCTTCCACAACGCCTCGTCCACCTTGAGCCGTTCGGTGATGTCGCGGATGATCCCGACCGCGTGCCACCGGTCGCGCAGCCGCACGGCCGAGGCTGACAGTTCGACCGGGATCTTGCTGCCGTCCTTGTGGCGGGCGTGGATCTGCTGCCCTGACCCGATGAAGGGGCCCTCGCCCGTCATGCGGAACTGCGCGAATCCAGACAGGAACGGTGTCTCGTGTTCCTCGGGAATGATGAGTGCGTAGAGCGGTTGCCCCTCGGCCTCGTCGCGCGTGTAGCCGAACAGCCGTTCCGCCGCGTCGTTCCAGACCGTGACGCGCGAGTCCTGATCGATCATGATGATCGCGTCTTCGGCCGCCGCGCTGATGCTGCTGAAGATCTCCTCCCGCTCGCGCAGCGCCTCCTCGGCTCGCGTCCGCGCCGTCATGTCGATCGCCACGGCGAGCAGGAAGCGCTGTCCCGCCAACTCGAATCCGTCCATCGACAGCGCGACATCCCGGATCTCGCCCGAACCCGTCCGGAACTGCATCTCGAAGTCGCGCATCGTCGCGCGGCCGGTCAGCGCCTGTTCGACTGCCTCCCGTGCGGTGGTATCGACGATCAGCTCGAGATCATCAACGCTGCGGCCGACGACATCCCCGCGGCCGTTGCCGACCAGTCCCAGCCACGCGTCGTTCACCTCCACGATTTGGCGGTTGTCCGTCCAGAAGATCGCCATCGGCGCCGGATTGGACTGGAAGGCCTTTTGAAACCGCTGCTCGCTCTCGCGCAGCGCCTCCTCCGCCTGCTTGCGCGCCTGCGCATTCGACAGGACATCCGCGACGATTCGCAGCAGCGTGACCTCGTCCTCGGGCCAGTCGCGGTGGCGCTCGAGGACCTCGAGAACCAGGAACCCGGTGACGATGCCACGGTGGTGCACCGCCACGCAGAGAAACGCGCCGATCCCCTGCTCGAGCATCGATGCCCGTTCGATGGCCGCCGTCTCCGGCATGAGCTCGACGCGCGGGACCATCACCACGCCGCTCTTCTCGATCGTGGACCAGAGCCACGGGTAGTCGGCGAGCGACGCGTCCTGCAGCGTCGCCAGGTGGGATCCGGCCGACGGCGCACACCACTCGTGGGTCAGGCTGAACCGTGTGCGATCGGGCCTGAGGTGGAAGAGTTGCGTCCGATCCACCTCCAGGAACATGCCAACCTCTCGCAGCGCCTCGCGCGTCGCGGCGTCCACGCGTTCGGTCCGCAGGCCGAGAAAGCGCGCGGAGATGCCGAGGATGACCTGCGTGAAGCGATGTCCGCGTTCGAGCGCCAGTTGCGTGCGCTGGCGGTCAGTGATGTTGGTGGCGATGCCGACCATGTGCGTCAGGCGACCGTCACCGTCGATGACCGGATTGAGCACGACCTCGATGATCGAGCCCAGGCCGTCGCCGCGCACGTAGCGCGTTTCGACCGACGCGCATTCACCCTGCCGGCAGCGGCGGGTGACCGCCTCGATCGGGCCCCGCTCGTCGGGCGGCCACAGGTCCGCCAGTCGGCGTCCGGTGATCTCGGATTCCTTCAGCCCGAACACCTCCAGGCCGTGTCCGTTGATCGTCAGGCACCGCTCGTCGTGGTCGAGCAGCATGATGCCGTTTGGCGAGCCTTCGACCAGACTCCGATATTGGCGTTCCGACGCGGCGGTGCGCGCGCTCGATTCGGCCATCTTGCGCTTTGCGACGAAATACGCGAGCAGGAGCGCGCTGGCGAGGCCCGTCACCACCATCGGTGCGAGACGCGCCCGCGCCACGCCGCGCCGCCAGTCGGACGGGCGCACCTGCAGGTCGAGCGCGGAAGTCAATCTCCCGTCGGCCGGGCTCCGGATGGGGACGAGCGTGGAGATCGTCGTGGCGTAGTCGTGCACCTGCGGGAGGTTCCGCTCGCCGAGGAAGAGGCCGACCGGGCCCACGTCCGGCAGCAGGTATCGATCGCCCGGAACCGCCGGCTGGTCCGGACCTCCCGTTCGACCGCTGGCCGTTGCCTGCACGAGATAGAAGAACGCGCCGCCCCGAAGGCCGATGAGCGAAGCCGCCTGCACGTCGGAGTCTTGTTGACACACCGCGGCAAGCCCGCGGTGCAACACCTGGTACGTCTCCGTGACCGTGTCGGCCGACGAACCCGAGAGTTGTTCGAGAAGGGTGACCGGCAACATGGCGGCTACCGTGGACGCCCGCGAGACGAGCGTCCGACGTTGCTCTCTCGCCTGGACCGAGCCGACGGCCTGCGTCGCGATCCACCCGCCCACGAGCACGAGGACGATGGTCGATGTCAGCCCGTGTCGGTGGCGCATCCAGGGAGATGGCGCTGCCGTCGACATCGTCCCCCCCCGGACTCGACAGAGGTGCAGCCACAACGAAACCGTGACGCCGGCAGCCAGAATCGCTCGCAGGTACTGCAGGGGCACGCCGACCGTCCAGCGGTAGACCTCGGCGTCGAGAATGGTCGCGGGCAGGGCCGGGCGCCCCGTCGAGAGCATGGAGGCAAGGCCGAAGAGGGCCAGGCCGCAGCCCGCGACACGCAGAGGCCGTCCGAGGTCGCCCCGGGCCCGCGCCGCGCCAATCAGGGACCAGGCGGCCCAGACACTGGCTGGCGCCGCCAGCACATAGCCGAGAGCGGTTTGCGCGCCGTCCAGTCCCCATTGCCACCCACTCAGTGCGAGGGCGACCGCAGCCGCCGCTGGCCAGAGGCGGGATCGCGCCAAGCGCCCCGGAGACCCCTGCCGGGCGAACTCCAGGAGGCAGGCATATGCCCCCGCCAGGCCCACAAGCCTGGCCACGTCGAGAACGCTCGAGCCACCGACCACCGGGCCAAGGATCTCCATGCCCTCGACGAGCCCGAGGACAACGCCGAACAGACCCAGCCACGACCAGACAGCCTTCCCCCGGCCATCCGCCGCCAGCGCACCCGCGGTGGCGGCCAGGAGGACGAAGGCCAGCCCGCAGGAGAAGTGGACGTAATCGAGCTGCTGGGCGAGAAATTCGATCATTGAGTCCCGGGCAGGGGAATACCGCGTAGGTACGGCACACCCCTACACCATTCTTTCGGCTTTGTCCTCAACTTCAACAGTCCGTAGGTCATCCGGCCGAAAGACGGAGTTCGCTGCAAGGGGTTCGGGCGGGGCGTGGAATCAGGGAATTAAGTCCGCCCCCGGGGTGAATTAGTCTCCGATTTAGACCCCCGTGGTCCATAACACAGCCATATCGATGATGGCATGAGTCTCGCTTACCTCCGTGACGACCCATTCCAACCCCCGTTGTGGGAGCCCCCAAGCCTTCGCCCCGACGACAGAGACAAGGTGACGCGTTCCATTTCGCGACATGGGAGGCGTGACCGTTTGAGCGTGGCCCCCATTGCGGCGGTCCAGCCCTCGGACCGCCGCAACCACTTTCTTCCTTCCGCCTTCCACCTTCCACCTTCCGCCTTCATCCTTCCTCCTTCCGCCTTCATCCTTCCTCCTTCCGCCTTCATCCTTCCGCCTTCATCCTTCCTCCTTCCGCCTTCATCCTTCCTCTTTCCTCCTTCCTCCTTCATCGTTCCTCCTTTCTCCTGCTATCCTGTCGCCCATGCGCCGACTGGCGGCTGAACCGCTTCATGTCCTGCCGGACTTCGTCGGGCGCCCGATTGCGTCGCCCGGGCGACGCCTGGTGGCGTTTGCCATCGACACCGTGCTGCTCGTGATTCCAACAGCCCTCGCCGGTGTGGTGGTCGCCGGGATGATCCTCTACGCCACCGATCGACCGGCCTACCATGCGCTCACGCGGATCAAGAGCGGAGGTGCCAGGGATCCCTCGGCCACCCGAGCGACCCTGCGCGACCTCGCGCCGCTCCTGGTGCGCCTGGAAGCACCTGGCCTTCCGGCGGCAGCCATCGAGGCCACGGAAGCCGGTGAACTCGACAAGGCCGCCGCTCTGTTGGGCGAGTTCAATTACGTCTTGTCGCTGAAACTGACTGAAGGCGAGAACACCAAACCGCTGCCGCCAAAGACGATTCGCATCGACGTCGAACGGATCATTCCCCCGGTGGCGCGTGGGATCGCGCTGTTCGCCGTGCCCGCCTTGTACTTCACGCTCTTCACGTGCTCCTCGCGCGGGGCGACCCCCGGCAAGCGTCTCGCCGGAATCCGCGTCGTCCGGCTCGACGGCGAGCGCTTGTCGTGGCTCGAAGGCCTCGAGCGGTTCATCGGCTACGTGCACATCCCCGCCACCCTGTGCCTCAGCGTGCTGGATCTCTGGCGCGATCCGAACCGTCGCCTCCCGCACGACCGCACGGTCCACACCGCCGTCATCGCCGTCCGGTCGCGGGCGGCGACGCGGGCGACGCAGCCCGCGGCGGTCTGATGGCTCCCGCGCCGGCGACGCCGACACTCCGCGTCAGGACCATCCTCGGGTTCTGGACTCCCCTGGCCGCCACGTGGTTGATGATGGCGATCGAGGGTCCGTACGTTGCGGCCATCATCGCCAGGCTGGCCGATCCGGTCCGCAACCTCGCCGCCTACGGCGTCGCCTTCTCGTTTGCGTTCATGGCCGAAGCGCCCATCATCATGATGATGACGGCGGCCAACGCGCTCGTCGCCGATCGGGAGTCGCTCGTCGCACTGCGCCGTTTCATGATCCGATTGAACACGGCGTTGACCGTGGCCATGCTCGTCGGTCTCTTCCCGCCCGTCTTCCGTTTCGTCACGGATCGTCTGATTGGGCTCCCCCCTGACGTCGCGCAGCTCACGCACGTCGCCACGTCGTTCCTCGTCCTCTGGCCGGCCGCGATCGGGTATCGCCGCTTCTACCAGGGGATCCTCGTGCGGCACCGCATGCCGCGCCGGGTGGCCTATGGGACGGTCATCCGCCTGGGAACGATGTCGGTCGTCGGGGGAGGGCTGGCGATTGCCACGACGCTGCCCGGCGCCTACGTCGGTTCGCTCGCGCTCGGCACAGGAGTGATTGCCGAAGCCGCCGCCAGTCGCTGGATGGCCCGGGCCATTGTCGAGCGGTTGCTGCACGAGGTGCCGAAGCCCGGCGCACCACGGCTGACGATGGGTGAGATCGCACGATTCTACGTGCCGCTCGCGCTGACCTCGTTGCTGGTCATCGTGGTCAACCCGTTCGTCACGTTCTTCCTCGGCCGCAGTCGCTCGCCCATCGAATCGCTGGCCGTGCTGCCTGTGGTGACTGGCTTCGTGTTCATCTTCCGCAGCGGGGCCATCGCCTACCAGGAGGTTGGAGTGGCCCTGACGGGCGCGAATCGTGAGCACGAGGGCCCGGTCGGCCGGGTGGCACTCGGCCTCGCGTCGGTCTCGACCGCGGCCATCGGCCTCGTGCTGTTCACGCCGCTCGGCCCCGCCTGGTTCGAACGCGTGTCCGGCCTGTCGCCGCAACTGTCGGCCTTCGCCCTGTGGCCCGCACGCGTCCTCACGATCGTGCCTGCGCTCGACTATCTTCTCAGCGTGCAGCGGGCGCTGCTCGTACTCGCGCGGCGTACTCGGGTCATCAGCGTGGCGACCGCCGCTGAGGCTGCCACCATCCTCATCGTCCTTGCCGGCGGCATCGCCGGTCTCGACATGGTCGGCGCGATTGTCGCCAGCGCCGCCATCGCGCTCGGGCGCCTGGCCGGCAATCTGTTCCTGCTCGCGTCGGCGCTCGGGTCGGGCCGACGGCCGGTCGCGACCTGACCGTGGATGTGAGCGAGGCCGGCGGGCGGCTCTCCCGCTCAGCTTTCGTTCCTCACTGCCCACCATCCTCCCCTATCGCCATGGCCTTGTCTTGACGAGAAATCAATAAGCAGGGATACCAGACATCGAGGGCGTGCTATGTCGATGCGTCGAAGGGCGATCGGACTGGTCCTCGTCGGGCTCGCGGCTGCCGCCGTGGCGGCAACCATGTGGCTCCACGCTCGCCAGACGCCGCCCGCGACCGTCCGCGTGGGTTACCGCCACTCTCCTCCTTCCTACCTCGCTCCCGAGGGAGCGCCGCCCGGAGGTATCGCCGTCGACACCATCGCCGCGGCGGCCGCCCGCGGCGGCGTCACGATCAAGTGGACGCGGATCTCCGGCGATGCTCTGGCGCCGCTCCAGAGCGGGATCATCGACGTCTGGCCCACTCTCCCGCTGGGCATCGACACCATGGGCCTGCACGTCACCGAACCCTGGCTGCAGAGCACCTTCGTGCTGATCACGCGCGAGGGCAGCCATATCACCAGCGCGCGCACCGCGGCCGGACGACGGGTGGCGCATCTCCCGAGCCGACGCGGCCTCGAGGACGAGATCTTGCGGCGCGCGGTGCCCGGTGCCACCTATCTCGCCGTCGAGGACGCGGCGGTGCTTCCGGCCGTCTGTTCCGGGACTGCGGACGCCGGCTTCATCGAGGGACGCCTGGCCCAGTGGCTGCTGCTGAACCGACCGCCCGCTTGCGCGGATATTCCTCTGGCGTTTGTCGCGCTCGAGGGCGCCGGACTGTCGTACGCCATCGGCTCCACAGTCGCTGCCGGCCCCGTGGCCGACCGGCTCCGGGCTGAGATCGCACGCATGGCGGAGGACGGCACCCTCGCGTCGATCCAGTCCAGGTGGTCGATGGCCGCACCGAACGAAACCGGCCTCGCGACGGCTCTCGAGCGCGCCAGGCAGCGCGCCCGCTGGTCTCTGTACGGCGGCGCCGCTCTGGCCGTGGCGCTGCTGCTGTCGCTCTGGCAGATCCGACGGAGCGTCCAGGCCGCGCAACTGGCCGAGCAGGCGTCGCGGGCGATGAAGGACTACGCGTCGCAGCAGGAGCGCTATCGTCTGCTGTTCGAGCGAAACCTGGCTGGCGTCTTCCGGTCAACGGTTGATGGCCAGGTACTGGAGTGCAACGACGCGTTCGCGCGCATGCTCGGGTACTCCTCCCCGGCCGAGGTCGTGGCTCAGCCGGCCCTCACCCTCTATCCCGGCCCGGCCGATCGGCAGCGATTCGTGTCGCGGGTTCTCTTGAACGGCAGCGTGACCAACGTCGAGAACCAGGTACGTCGACGGGACGGGTCGGCGGGATGGCTGCTCGAGAACGTCAGCGTGTTCCGACAGGGCAACGGGCACGCGACGGTGCTCGAGGGGACGTGCATCGACATCACGGAACAACGACGCCTGGAAGAACAGTACCGCCAGGCGCAGAAACTCGAGAGCGTCGGCCGTCTGGCCGGCGGCGTCGCGCACGACTTCAACAACCTCCTGACTGCAATAACCGGTCACACCGAGTTGCTCCTGGCGGACGTCGGCGAGACGAGCCCGTACCGCGTGTCGCTCCAGGAGATTCGGAAAGCCAGCCACCGTGCCGCATCTTTGACGCAGCAGTTGCTCGCCTTCAGCAGGAAGCAGATCCTCCAGCCCGTGGTGCTGAGTATCAACGACGTCGTCGACGACACCTGCCGGCTCCTGACGCGCGTCATCGGCGAAGACATCGAGCTGACCACGCGCCTGGACCCTGGGGCCGGCACCGTTCGCGCCGATCCCGATCAACTCGCCCAGGTGTTGATGAACCTCGCGGTCAACGCGCGGGATGCCATGCCAGGCGGGGGCCAGCTCACCTTCGAAACCCGCCCGGTGCTGGTGACTCCGGCCGACGTGCAGGACGATGCAGACGCGGTGGTCGGTGCCTGCGTGCGCATCACGGTATCGGACACTGGCCACGGGATGGACGCCGAAACCCAGCGCCGCCTCTTCGAACCCTTCTTTACGACGAAGGAGCAGGGAAAGGGCACCGGGCTCGGGCTCTCCACCGTCTATGGCATCGTCAAGCAGAGCGGCGGCCACATCCGGCTTCGGAGCGAAGTCGGGAAAGGAACGCGATTCGAGATCGACCTGCCGAGCGCTCCGACGGTGGCGGACGGGAACGGCTCGACTGCGCCCAGTCAACACGGATCCGGGGAGAGCCGGTAGGACCGCGGTTCAAGGTCCGGCTCGACCGGCCGAATATCTAGACGAGAGGTTTGCCATGGCGGATGAGTTCGCGAGCGTCACCTTCACGGTCAACCGGACGAACCGGGACCTGCCGCGCCGGGATCCCCAGCAGCAGGACTCGCGCCGGCGTCCACCCAAACACTCACCTCCAGCGGCCGACCCTGCCGTTTCGGCGGCTGTACCGGGAGACGAGGCCCCGACGGTTGGCTCTCACCTGAACGTCCGCGCCTGAACCGCCTCGCGGCCATCTTCCTTCCTGCTGTCCGCGCCTCGTTCTCGGCCTTCCGTTTCCCGTTCCCCGTTCATCGATCGCCGTCGTCATTTTCCATTTCTCACCTTCGGTCTTGCACCATAATTGCAGTGGATATGGAGGACGACCATGTCGCTCGTTCGCTCCCGCCGTTCGGAGATCCCGATGGCCCTCGTGCTCGCGATCCTCATTGCGGCGCTGGCGGCCTGCAGCCAGAACTCCCGCCTGAAGGCCCGATGCATGTCGGGCGACGTCACCGTCTGCACCCAACTCGGCGACATGTTCGCCACGGGAAAGGGCGTGCCACGCGACATGGGGCGCGCCGCGGAGATGTACGAAAGGGCCTGCGGCGGCGGGGCGGCGGATGTGTGCAATACGCTCGGTGAGATCTACGAGAAGAGCGGGGCGATCGAAGGAGGCGTGGAGCGGTCCACGCAGATGTTCCAGCGCGGGTGCGATGGGGGCAGTTCGGCAGGCTGCCTCAACCTGGGTCTTGCGTTTGCCGCCCGTGAGGACAAGGTACGGGCCGCCGGGCTCTACGAGAAGTCGTGCAGCGGCGGCTGGGCGCCAGGCTGTCATCAACTGGCAGTCAGCTACGAGCAGGGGGAAGGCGTGGCAAAGGACGTCACCCGCGCCATCGGGTTCTATACCCAGGCGTGCGACGGAGAGCACGTGGAGAGTTGCCTGGCCATCGGCAATCTGTACGCAGCGGGTGAGCTGGTGCCGAGAGACATGGCGGCTGCGATCCGGATGTACGGCAAGGCACTCGCACTCCACGAGCAGTCGTGCGCCGCGGGCAGCCAGAACGACTGCACGGAGCGCGATCGCATCCGCAACCGCATCATGATCCTGTCGGCCGCGCCGCCCGCGTCACCCGGCGCGACCAAAGAAGGCGGAGTCCGCTGAAGGGCTGGCGCTCGCGGGGCTCGTCGCACGCGATGGCTCACGTTGAGCGGGGGTCGGTAGCCTCCTCTGCCTGATACGCGCTCGACATCTGCAGGTGGTCGTTCATGGCCGCGGATGCGGCCTCGACGTCGCGCCCTCGGATCGCCTGGTAGATGCGGCGGTGCATCTCCGACGAGTCCCGGAGGTTCCGCTCGGTCGCCCGCTCGGCCGTCTCGCGCCTCCGGCCGTAGTACAGCTCCGACACCATCTCCACCAGCGTGGCGACAATTGGGTTACCCGAAGCTGCCGCCACGGCCCGGTGGAAGTTGATGTCGTGCACCAGGAAATCCTGCGGATCGTTCATCGCCGCAAACAGGTTGGCGACCTCCTCAGCGAGCGTCGCCAACTCCTCGGGGGTTGCTCGACTCGCCGCCAGGGCGGCGGCGCCGACCTCGAGAATCCGCCTGGCCTCGTACATCTCCTCGCGGGTGAACCCGTGCAGGGCCGCCAGGAAGCCGAGCGGCTCGCTTCCAAGCGTGGGAGGGCCCGCGGGAATGAACGTACCCGAACCGTGACGGGAGCGGACCACCCCCATCGCCGAGAGTGCCCGAAGGCCCGCGCGGACCGTCGGTCGGCTGACGCCTATCTGAATCGCCAGGTCCCGTTCGGCCGGCAGTCGGTCGCCCGGTTTCAACTGGCCGCGTTCGATGAGCGTTCGGACGTGGGCGACCACGTGCTCCGTGCTGCCTTCGCTCGTCCGTTCGGCCGGGTACCGGCCTCGAGCCGTGCTGCTCATCATCGGTCTGATCCCGTCGCGGTTCCGTGCCGTCAGAAACTGACCTTGATGCCCAATTGCACGTCCCGCGGGAGGTTGCGCTGCTGGTCGAACAAGCCGAAGGTGGCCTTCGTCGGGTCAGTGCCCGGGTTCCAGAAGACGACGTAGTTGAGCGCGTTGATCGCCTCGATGCGCGCCTGGATCCGCACGCGGCTCCCGATGCGGAAGTTCTTGGACGCGCCGAGATCGAACAGGTGGATCGCCTGGTTCCGGATGCCGCCGATCGTGGACGGGAAGTACCGGGCGTTCCCGCTGCCGAGCGAGATCCGCTTGTCGGATATCTGCTTCTTGAAGTCGTCCACGCCGTTGGTCTGCACGGTGGCGTCGTGGAAGTAGAAGTTCGTCAGGTCCCACGCGGGCGTATCCACGCCGATGATCCCGCCGCTCGCGTCCTTCTTGCCGATCGTGGCTGCCAGCGTCGTCGGATCGCCGTTGTAGTAGATGGAGTTGCCGAAGACCACCGGCGCGCCGCTCTGATACTGGTACGTGCCCTGGACCTGCCACCCGCCGAGGATCGCATCGAGGGCGCCGTTCCAGCGCTTGCCCCATTTGCGGTCCCTGCCGAACGGGAGTTCGAAGATCCCCGCGGCCGTCACCCGGTGCGGGCGATCGTCCGGAGACAGCCGATCATCGAGCTGTGTGTCGTACGGATTCAGATAGGAGCTGCGTTCACGAAGCCGCGAGTAGGTGTACGTGCCAAGCAGGTTGAAACCCTGCGAGAACCGCTTCTCGATCCTGAACTCGCCCGCGTTGTAGGTACTCGAGCCGCCGTAGGTCTCGATCGCGACGCGGCCGAACTCGGGGTATGGCTTCAGCAATTGCGACCGTGCGATGGTCGAGCCATTGAAGCTCGTGCCCGGCAGCAGACCGGCAAACGGGTTGGTCACCGTCCCGCTGAGATACTTCTCCTGGTTGTCGTCGCGCGCCAGACTGGTCGAGACGTACTGCTGCGGGATGGCGTTCAGATCCGTGCGCACACCGAGGTTCGATCCGCGCAGGCCCACGTAGTAGGCCTCGACGACGATCTTGCCGGGCAGTTCACGCTGCAGGCCGACCTGGAACCGCGAGTAACGGGCCTTGGTGCGGTCGTACTGGATGAGGCTCGCGCTCGACGTCACCAGGTCGCGGCCGTTCGACGTCGCGAGCCCCTGGCTCGATCCCGGCGGCGTGCCGAGGCCGGACGGGAACGGCCTCGCCAGGTTCGCCGCGAAGGTCAGTCCGGAATCGTTCGTCGGTACGATCAACGTCGGCTGCGAGTAGCCGGTCTGGTTGATCGCATCCATCAGGAAGGGCGTGGTGTACAGGCCCCACCCCCCGCGCAGGACGGTCTTCTCGGTCAACTGATACGCGCCGCCGACGCGCGGCAGGACCGCGCTGGTGTTCGCCCACGCCTTCGGATTCGCGCTGTCGGTGAACAGCAATCCACCGCGGACGGCGAACTGCGAGGCCGGCACCTCGGCGATTGGGGCTTTGGCATACGCCGCCTTGGCCGCGGCCTCGACGGGGTTCGAGCTGGTCAGATCGAACCCGCGCAGGTTCTGGCCGTTGGCTTCCCTCAACCCGATCTCGTACTCGAAGCGCAGGCCGAGGTTCAGCGTGAAGCGCCGTGACACCTTCCAGTCGTCCTGAACGAAGAGGGCGTGTCCCATCGCGTTGTGGTCGCGGTCGACGTTGACATCGATCAAAGACTGGGAACTGCTGGAGGAGGGCACGCCGAGCATGAACGCCGCGAGACCCTGCCCCATCTGGCCGGACACTGAGTTATTGAGCCGCGTGTAGTCGGTGCTGAAGTAAATCCGGCCACCCATGTACCCGTCGTCACTTCTCTTCTCGCGGTTGTACCGCATGTCGTAGCCGGCCTTGACCGAGTGGCTCCCGAAGATCGCCGTGACCGTGGGCAGGAACGACATCGTGTAGAACGGCCGCTCGAAGCCCATCTTGTAGTCGGACCGGAGCGAGCCGAGCGTCGCATAGCCGTTGATGTCGACCCGCGGAATGTACTGGTAGCCGCGCATCAACTCCAGCGTGGCGGCCGGAAAACCGAGCTGGGCCGGATCGAACGTCGATGCGGGCTCGCGCCACTCGCCGAACTTCTGGTAGCTGCCCCGCAGGTCCACGATCAGGTTGTTCTTCACCACGCGCGTGTAGCCAAGGGTCACACCGTCGTTCGACCGGTTGTCGTAACCCTTCGTGATGTCGAAGTTGTTGACCGTGCCCGCCCAGTTGTAGCGATCCTCCAGGCGGTAGTTGCGATACCAGGTGCCGAACACGCGGTTGTTCGCGTTGAAGTTGTGATCGACGCGGACCAACTGCGCGTTGTAACTGTACGTGCGGTCCTGGGACGAGTAGTAGTTGTTCGTGCCGTCGGCCAGGCCCGTCCGATTCGGGAGCGGGTAGTACGCCATGATCTTCTTGGCGATCGCATCGATCCGTTCCGGCGGAATGACGTTCCCGGTGAACGGCGTGCGGACGATGGCACTCCCGACCTTCTTGGCGGAGTAGGGATCGTAGATCTGGATGCCGAGCGGCAGCAGTTCGGAGAAGTCACCGGTCCGCTCCTTCACACTCGGGACCGTGTACATCGTCGGCTCCGCGGAGCGGTCCTTCAGGATCTCCGACGAGAACATGACGAAGGTCTTGTTCTTCACGACCGGGCCGGCAATCATGCCGGTGAACCGGTTGTACTTTCGTGGATCGATGGGCTTCCCTTCGCGCTGGGTGAAGAAGAGGGCGGACGTGCGGCTGTCGTCGCGGTTGAAGTAGGACGCCGCGCCCCTCAAGCTGTTCGTGCCGCTCTTGAGCGCAAGGTTGACGGTCGCACCCGCCGTGTGGCCGACCTGGGCGTCGAAGGAGTTGGTTTCGACCTTGAACTCCTGAACGGCCTCCGACGGCGGCGAGAAGCCCACCCGTTGATCGGAGACGATGTTCGGCGCGCCGTCGAGCGAGAAGTCGTTGCCGCCCTTCGCGCCGTTCGAATTGAACGCCCCGAGGTTCGCGTTGTCGCCCGGGCGGGTGAACTTCAGGTCGGTGGTGTTCGACACCCCCGGCGCGAGCTGGCTGAGCATGTACGCCGTGCCGTCGCCGAGTGGCAGTTCGGTCACCTGCTTCGAGCTGATGATCTGTCCGGTGGACCCGTTGGCGAGGTTGAGCTGTGGCGCCTCGGCGATGACCTGGACGGTCTCGGTGATTCCCCCCGTCTCGAGCGTGAGGTTGATGGCCAGCGTGTCGCCGACCTGCACCTGGATGCCGCTTCGCACGAGCTTCTTGAAGCCGTCGAGCTCGGCGGTGACGCTGTACTTGCCGGGATTCAGGAACCGCGCCTCGTATTCACCGCGGGCGCTCGTCACAGTCGTGACGGCGACGTTGGTGTCGACGTTGGTCACCGTCACCGACACGCCCGGCAGGATGCCGCCCGTCGTGTCGAGAATCACCCCCGTGATGTTGCCGCGGAACTCCTGCGCCGCCACCGGTGCGACGAGCAGCCCGAGGGCTACGATGAGAAAGAACAGGAGGTTCACGCATAGAGACCGCCCGCCGTGAGACCACATCACAACCTCCTCGCGCCAACAAGATCAAATGGTAAGACCACTATGAGTAGAGTACACACCGACGCTTATCCGGACGGGAGAGGATGAACCCGGCGGGCGGATTTGTCAAGCGTTTGAATCAGCCCAACAATTACGCCAAAGCGGAATGTTGTTGGCCCGCTCCCAAACATCCTGGGGACAACCACGAAGACGACGCAAAGTTAGCCTCTCAGCCGGACTGATGCTGCGAGGTCATTCCACTGACCGTAACATCACTTCGCCGACAACGTCACCTCGAGAGGCGATCGGAGGCGGCGTGCGAAGTCGGCAAGGTAGCGTCCCCATCCGTCGGCGCCTCCCGGCACCTGGCCGGTCTGATCCCAGGCGAAGCCCGCGTGATAGACGGCCGGCTTGTCGGCGGCCCGGTTCCCCACGGCCAGGTAGTTGCCGTCCGCCTCCGTGAACGCCACCAGGCCGGCCGGGTCCACCACGACGGCGCAGGCCAGGTTGCCAGGCGCGCCCTTCACGGGCTCCCATGTCCGGAGAATGCCCGTGAGCGGGTCCGAAACCATGAGGGAGCCGGGGTTCTTCTTGATCCCCGCCGCGAACGTGCCGGCCCTCGGGGACCCGTCGAGGGTGTAGCGGCTCTCGAACCGATCGAGGTTCTGCCCGGCGTCGAGCGTAATCCGCTTCACTTCCGACACCCTGGTACCGGCCGCATCCCAGGCCGGGTAGACGAGGTCGAACATCACGCGAATCGGCCCGTTGGCATGGACCTGGCTGTCGCGGAAGTTCGCGGAGACATACAGCTTGCCGTCCACCCAAACGCCGCTGCCGCCGCATCCACGGCTCTTCCCGGCCGAGTAGAAGTCCCCGCCGGTGCCGTTGTCCTTGTGGTAGTCGTCCAGCAGGTACCAGTCGTTGACGATGAGCCGGGGCACACGCTTGCTCCAGACATCGACGGCGCTGCTGGTCAGGGGTTCCTGCGCCCAGGTTTCGAGCGCCGCGCCGTACATCCGGTGTGCGATGCGGTCGTTCTCCCACGCGAAATCGTCGCGGCGTTCCCGCACGAAGCGGCCGTAGGCCTTGAAGTCGTCACGCTTCAGCGTCTGGCGTTCGCCCACGGCCAATTCGAACGACTTCGTCTCGTTCGGACCGAGGTCGACCTGGAAGATCAACTCCTCGAACTTCCCGTCGTCGTTCACGTCCACGGCCTGCGTGAGCAGTTCCCGCCCGCTCGACGCGTCGCGGACCTTGACCTTGCGGACGTCATCGGTCGCCAGCAGTTTCTGCACGTCCGCTGCCGCCAGGGTCACGGTCTCGCTCGTCCGAGGCAGGTCGAGACGGTTCTTGACGGTCACTGCCGGCCCGGTGCCCGATACGGGAATCGGCGCCACCATGGCGCCCAGCGCGAGCACGAACGCGACGATCGAAGCGGTGCGGATCATACGGACTCCTTGATGGCGGCGGGTCTCGCGCCCGCACCCTCGCTGCTCTGGCCATGCGCGGGCACGAACGCCCGCGCCCACTCTGCCTGTTCCCGCCTGCGCCTCTCGGCGGCGGCGGACCTCCGTGCCCGCACGACGACTAGCGCGGGAAGTAGTAGTACGTGTTGTTCGCCCGCCGGATCTCGAAGTTGCGCAACAGCGTGATCATCTCGGCGCCGGCCATCAGGGCCGGGCCGTAGCCCTGCATCGCCCGGAGGTCGGTCGGCCGGTTGTAGTAGTAGACCATGTCGTGCGCCGCCGTCGTGCCGACGCAGATCCCCTCGATCTGGCCGTCCGGCGTGACCTTCTGCTCGAGCGCACGCCACCCGGTCTGCGCGATTGGCGCGTAAGCGGGGGAGATCCAGCCGCGGTTGATGCCGCGCGCGATCGCAAACGTGTACATGGCGGTGGCCGAACTCTCCAGGTAGCTGTCGGACTTGTCCACGAGTTGGTGCCACATCCCGCTGCCGCTCTGGTACGCCGCCACGCCTTGCACGCTGCGCTGGAACTGGTCGAGGACGCGCGCGCGATCCGGATGGTCCTGCGGCATCACGGAGAGGAGTTCCGTCATCGCCATCAGCATCCACCCGGCGCCGCGACCCCAGAAGAATCTCGCGTCCACCGGCGCGTTCTCGAACCACGAGTGATCGTAGAGCCCCTTCCCGCCGTCGAACATGCGCAGCGACATCCCGATCACCTGCTTCGCCGCATCGTCGAAGTACCGGCGCTCACCGGTGAACGCGCCCATCTGCGCCAGGAACGGGATGCTCATGTAGGCGTCGTCGATCCAGAGCGCGACGGGCACCGGCCGCGGGCGCGCCAGCGTTCCGTCGGCGAGGCGCTTTTGCCGCTTGCCGATGTGGTCGTCCACCAGGCCGATGGCTTCGCGGTAGCGTTGGTCCTTCTTCACGGCGTACGCCTTGACGAGGGCGGCGCCGATGGCCCCGCAGTCGTCGAGTTCCTTCATGTCCAGCAGCCGTCGATACCCGGCCGGCTGCGGGCCGAATGCCTTCGCCTGCCGCCTGAAGTAGTCGAGGTGGTCGAAGATGAAGTCGAGGTTCTTGATGGCGTACGCCTGGAAGCTCGGGTCCTTCGTCACGTCGGACACGTGGATCATCGCGGCGAGCACGACGCCCATCGAGTACGTCCAGTCGTTGAACTCTCCCTTCCCGGTGTCGATCCCCGCCGTCTTGGTCGGGTTGGTGAAGTCGGTGATGACCGCGCCCGTCTCGCGATCGACGATCCGGTAGGGCGTCGATCGCACGAAGTGGTCACGAATGCGGTCGAGGACGGCCCTGACGTCGGCCTCGCTCGGCACCGTATAGTCCACGCCGGGAGCCACCGAGGGCTGGCTGAACGACGGATCGCTGCGGCCCGCCTGTGCCACCTTCGATGCGCCGGGCTGCGGCTGCGCCCGCGCGACGGCACCGAACGCGAGAACGACGAGGACCGCCACGAGCAAGATCTTCCGCACCATCATGCCCTCCTCTGGGACCGAGGCCGCGCGCCCGTCAACGGCTGATGGTCTCGGTCGTCGGCTTGCCATTCACCCGGACGTTCTTCAGCACGATGTTGCGGACCGCTTCGAGGACATCCCCCTTCTCGACGTTGTCGAAGGTGCAATCGATCACCCGTACGTCGGTCACCGGGTCGTGCGCGTACCCGCGCAGCAGCAGGCCGTACTGGCTCTTGCGGCTCGTGACGTTGCGGACCTCGATGTCGCGGACGACCGGCGGGAACTTCCCGGCGTCGCCCTCCTCGTAGAAGAAGTTGACCGTCACGACGGCTTCCGCGACCTGGCCGACGGTCACGTCGCGCATGTAGACGTGCTCGATTGTCCCTCCCCTGACCGAGTTCGACTTGATCCGCAGCGCCCGGTCGAGCTGCGGACTGTCCATCCGGCAGCGCTCGGCGAAGATGTACCTGGCGCCGCCGGAGATCTCGCTCCCGATCACCACGCCCCCGTGCCCATCCTTCATCGTGCAGTCGCGGACGATGATGTTCTCGGCCGGCACGTTCAGGCGCCGTCCATCTTCGTTTCGCCCGGATTTGATCGCAATGCAGTCGTCGCCGGTGTCGAACGTGCAGCCCTCGATCAGCACGTCCTTGCACGACTCGGGATCACACCCGTCGTTGTTCGGGCCGTGGCTGAGGATGTCGACATTCCGGACGATCACGTTGGTGCAGAGGACGGGATGGATCTCCCACATCGGCGAATTGCGAACCTTCACGCTTTCGATCAACACGTTCGTGCAGCGGTAGGGCTGGATGAAATTGGGCCGCAGGCAGGAGCCTTCACCGAACACACGCTCGGCTACCGGCGTCCGCTTCTCACCCATCTCGATCAGCTTCGCGCGCGCCCGGTCCTGGGTCACCGCTCCTGGCGTCTTCGACCGGCCCTTCCAGGGCCACCAATACTGCTCACCGGCCTGGCCGTCGAGCGTGCCAGTGCCCGTCACCGCGATGTTCTGTTGCTCGAAGGCGTAGATGAAGGCGGAGTAGTTCATCAACTCGACGCCTTCCCAGCGCGTGAAGACCAGCGGCAGGTACTGCTTCGGGTCGCGGCTGAACCGAAGGACGGCCTTCTCCGTGACGTGGAGGTTCACGCCGCTCTTCAGGTGGATGGCGCCGGTGAGGAACGTCCCGGCCGGCACGACGACGCGTCCCCCTCCCGCCGCCTGGCACGCTGCGATCGCCTCACGGATCGCGCCGGTGCAGTCGAGGACGCCGTCGCCCGCCGCGCCGAACCTGGTGATGTCGAAATCGCGCGCGGGAAAGACCGGCGGCTTGATGCGCGCCAGCACCGAGGCGGCATGCGCCCAGGCATCGTCCCCAGCGCCCGCTGGCGTTTGTCCCACGACCCACGCCGGCACGGCGGCGGCATGGCGGGCGACGAGCAACGCCACGCCTGCCGTACCTGCACGCCTGAGGAAGTCGCGACGAGAGCGATCGATGGACATGATGAGGAACTCCGACTGCGAGGCGTTCGCGTGATCCAAGTGGTCAGTCCACTGGCGAGACTGAACAACATCCCAGTTGGTGGGTTGAATATCACTCCGGCTACGGGGAGTCAAGTGAATTGGCTGCATTAGGGTCGATAACCCCGCCAGAGACGCGCCGATCGAACCGTCGCGATCGACCGCGGAGAATTGCCAAGTGGACGGTCCAATAGTAGTCTATTCGGCAGCTGTGGATTGTCCATACGGCTTCAACCCGCTCCCGATTATCATGATGAGCACTATGACCTTGCCGCCCATCGATCCTCGCACCTGCATTGTTCGCAATACCGCCGCGAAGAGGGGCCGGACCCGCAGCGTCTCTCCCGGCACGACGGCCGCCCGGCACCTCCACTACGGCCGGATCATCCTCGACGCCACCGACGCCCCGGTGCGCGTGGACCCCGGCACGCACGAAACGGGTCTCATCTGCGTGAAGGGACGCGCGATTGTCACGGTCGGCACGGAGGGATTCGCGTGCTCGCGCTACGACACGCTCTACATCCCGCGTGAGACCGCGTTCACGGTCGCCGCGGGCCCGGACGGCTGCGACATCGTCGAACTCTCGGCTCCCGTCGAGGGTCACTATCCCGTGCAGTTCGTCTCGTTCGAGGCGATCCAGGGCGACAGCGGCCTGCACTTCCGGACGGGCAGCGCCAACGCGATGCGGGAGATCAACCTGGTGCTCGCGAAGAACGTCCAGGCTGGCCGCATTGTCGCGGGCGTGACGTTCAGCGACCCCGGACACTGGACCTCGTGGCCTCCTCACGAACACGCGGTCATGCTCGAAGAGGCCTATCTCTACGTGGACATGCCGTCGCCGGCTTTCGCCGTGCAGCTCGTCTACACCGATGTCGGCAACCCCGAACTGGCCACGATCGTGCGAGAGGGCGACGTCGTGCTCATGCCCCAGGGATATCATCCGAACGTCGCGGCGCCGGGCCACCGGATCGGCTTCATCTGGATGATGGCGGCCGAGCGCGAAGGGGTGGACCGCCAGTTCGGCGTCGTCAACGTCCAGCCCGAATTCGCCACGACGGCATCCGGCCTCGATGCGGGCCGGGCGAGGTGAGACGATGACCCACGATCTGTTTCGACTCGATGGACAGGTGGCGCTCGTCACCGGGTCGTCGCGCGGGCTCGGCGCCGCCATGGCCCAGGCCCTGGCCGGGGCAGGCGCCGACATCATCCTGCACGACCGATGCCTGGCGGGCGACACCGAGCAGGCGATCCGCGGCCAGTCCGGCGTCCGGACGAAGTGCCTCGTCGCCGACCTCTCCGACCGTGCCGCCGCCGGCCGGCTGGCGGACGAGGCGATCGCCGAAATGGGGCACGTCGACATCCTGGTCAACAACGCAGGCATCATCCGCCGGGCGCCGGCCGCCGAATTCTCCGACGTGGACTGGGACGACGTGATCGAGATCAACCTGACCGCCGTCTTCCGGCTGTGTCGCGCCGTGGGCGCGCAGATGGTGGCCCGCGGTCACGGCAAGATCATCAACATCGCGTCGCTGCTCTCGTTCCAGGGCGGCGTCATCGTACCGTCGTACGCGGCAGCCAAGGCGGGGGTCGCGCAGCTGACCAAGTCCCTGGCGAACGAGTGGGCGTCGAAGGGCGTCAACGTGAACGCCATCGCGCCCGGCTACATGAAGACGGACAACACCAAGGCCCTCGTCGAGGACCCCGTGCGGTATCGCCAGATCACCGAGCGAATCCCCGCGGGCCGATGGGGCGAGCCGCGCGACCTGGCGGGCCCGGTCGTCTTCCTGGCCTCGCGGGCCTCCGACTATCTCCAGGGCCACGTGCTGGTGGTGGACGGCGGCTGGATGGGGCGGTAGGAGAGGAACGGAGCAGGATCGTGTGACGGTCGAGAGGATCTTATGGCTCAAGGACGAGTGGGAACCACACTGGGGATCGAGGCGTGCGGAGTCGTGGCAGTCATCCGGATGCGTGAACCGGAGAAACTCCGGGCCGTCGTCGATGCGTTGGCTGAAGGCGGCGTTCGCGCACTCGAGGTGACGATGACGGTGCCCCGGGCCATTCAGATGATCGAGCAGCTGGCCCCGGCGCTGCCGAAGGGCTTCCTGCTCGGCGCCGGCACGATCCTCGACCCGGAGACCGCCCGCCTGGCCATTCTCGCCGGCGCGCAGTTCATCGTCGGGCCCGTGTTCCGGCCCGAGGTGATTGCGATGTGCCACCGGTACGACGTTGCGGCCATGCCCGGGTGCTTCACGCCGACCGAGATCCTCTCGGCGTGGGAAGCCGGCGCCGACGTGGTGAAGGTCTTCCCGGCCACGCCGCTCGGCCCGGGGTTCTTCAAGGACGTGCGGGGTCCGTTGCCCCAGATCAAGCTGATGCCGACCGGCGGCGTCTCGCTCGACAACGCGGGCGACTGGATCAAGGCGGGAGCCGTCGCCGTCGGCGTGGGTACGGCCCTGCTCGATGCGAAGGCCATCGCCGCGGGCGACTACGGCGTCATCACGGCGAACGCGAAGCGGATTGTCGGCAATGTGCAGGCGGCGCGGGAGGTGCGGTGATGCAGAAGGTGGTGACGTTCGGCGAGATCATGCTCCGCCTGAGCCCCCCGGGCTTCGAACGCTTCTTCCAGTCCCCGGTGCTGAGCGCCACCTTCGGCGGCGGTGAAGCGAATGTCGCGGTGAGCCTCGCGCACTTCGGACTCGACAGCCACTACGTCACGCGCCTGCCGAAACACGCGGTGGGCGAGGCGGCCGTGAGGACGCTGCGCGCGGAGGGCGTCCGCACCGAGTTCATCCTGCGCGGCGGCGACCGTGTCGGCATCTACTTCGCGGAAGCCGGCGCAAGCCAGCGCGCCTCCACTGTCGTGTACGACCGCGCGCACTCGGCAATCGCCGAGATGCAGCCGGGCAGCATCGACTGGAAGGCCGTGTTCGATGGGGCCTCGTGGTTCCACGTCACAGGCATCACGCCCGCGCTCGGCGCGGATGCCGCCACCTGCACGCGTGAGGCGGTCGAGGCCGCCAGGGCGGCCGGCGCCCGGGTCAGCGTGGACTTGAACTTCCGCAAGAAGCTCTGGTCCGAGGCGCAGGCCCAGGCCACCATGCGGCCGCTGATGAAGTCGGTGGACGTCGTGGTGGCGAACGAAGAGGACATCCAGGCGGTTCTCGGACTCCACGTGCCCGATACCAACGTGACGAGCGGCCAGCTGAACCTCGCCGGGTACCGGCAGGTTGCCGGGCAGGTCACGAGCGAGTTCGGACCGACCGTGGTCGCGATCACGCTGAGGGAGAGCCTCTCGGCCAGCGACAACGGATGGAGCGCGGCGCTGTGGGACGCGACCACGGGCGCGTTCTACCACAGCCAGCACTACGACGTCCGGCTCGTGGATCGGATAGGCGGCGGCGATAGCTTCGCGGCCGGGCTGATCTACGGACTCGTCACGGGGCGGGCGCCCGAAGCCGCGCTGCGATTTGCCGTTGCGGCGAGCGCGCTGAAGCAGACGATCCCCGGTGACTTCAACCGCGTGTCGGCGGACGAAGTCGATCGACTCGCCAAGGGCGATGCCAGCGGCCGGGTGCAGAGATAGCTGACGTTCGGCGGCCGTGCCGCGAGCCCGGCTGAGGCGGCCTCGGGGTGGGACGGACGTATCATTGTACCTGGCGCCCTGCCCGGAGACGTCCCATGCGCTTCAGCCTTCGTGATCGTCGACCCTGGCGTCGACTGATCGGAGCGGCCACGGTGTCGCTCGTCGCCGTCGTTCCCACGATGCTCATCAGCCAGCGGGCCGCGGTTTCGGCGGATTCGAAGCTCGCCAACGTGCTCGCGGACCTGGCGTCGACACCCATTCAGGCGATCACCTCCTGGCGCGCAACAGCCGGGGCAGGCGCCGCCGCTGACGCGCTGCCGCGGTCCGTCCGCGACGCACTCCAGTCGCGGCGCCTGCGCATCAACGACCGCGGCGAGGTGCAGGTCTACGTCCTGGTGGCCGCGGTGACCGACGCCAACCTGCAGGCAATGAAGGCGGCCGGGGCCACCATCGAGATCAGCGCGCCCGACCGTCGGCGCGTGCAGGCGCGGATTCCGACCACCCGCCTTTCCGCGGTGGCTGGCCTGCCGTTTGTCGAGTTCATCCGGCCTCCCACGTACGCCCGGCGGAGAAGTGGCGTGGCGATGACCGAAGGCGATGCGATCCTCCGGTCGGATTCCGTGCGCAGCCAGTTCTCACTCGACGGCAGCGGCGTCCGGGTGGGCGTCGTGTCGGACGGGCTGAAGGGGATCTTTGCGACGAACTGCGCGACCTGCGGCGGCGTGTCCGGCGGGCCAATCGACACAGCCGACCTGCCGTTTGCGACGGGCACACGAAACGCGTCGGGGGTGCTGACGGTGGCGGCCGGCGGCATCACGGGGCGGTCGTTTCAGGCGAACAACGACCTCGAGGGCCTGCCCGATCCCTCACCGCCGTGTGCGTTCGCCGGCGCGGGGGCGGAAGGCACGGCACTGCTCGAGATCGTTCACGATGTCGCGCCCGGCGCCCAACTGGCCTTCGCCAACGCCGACACCGACCTGGCGTTCAACCAGGCGGTCAATTTCCTCGCGGCGAGCAACGACGTGGTCGTCGACGATCTCGGCTTCTTCGGTGAGGCGTACGACGGAACGAGTTCGGTGTCGAGCAACACCGCGGCCGCGCTGAACGAGCCGTCGAACCGCATCCGGACATACGTCACGGCGCTCGGCAACGACGCCGACGAGCACTACCTGGGAACCTTCGCCGACTCGGGCGTGGACGGCACGACGGTGAGCGGCATTACCACGACAGGCCGCCTGCACCTGTTCCAGCAGACGGCGGACACGACCGACGTACTCGGCCTCGGCCCGCGGCCCTACAACCTCATCTCGCTGGCGCGCAACGCCGAGGCGGTCATCTTCCTCACCTGGAACGATCCGTTCGGCGGCTCGTCGAACGACTACGACCTCTACCTCGTGCAGCAGAGCACGGGTCTCGTGGTGGCCTCGAGCACGACCCGCCAGAACGGGCGCCGCGATCCGCTCGAGGTGATCGACTACACGAACACCGGCGCGGCCGATTCCTTCCGGATCCTCGTCCAGAACGTCGGCGATCAGGCGGCGCCGAGGCAACTGAACCTCTATTCGTTCGGCCCGGAGTGCGCCCAGGCCGGCCCGGGACTCCTGGCGCCGGGCCGCCACGAGCGGCACAACTACAACACCGCCTCGCGTAGCATCGCCGCCCAGGGCGACGCAGGCGGATCGCCGGCGAGCGTCATCTCGGTGGGCGCCATCTGCTCCGCCTCGCCGGCGGCCGTCCGGGCCGTTCCCACCGACGAGTCGTGCAACGACAGGAACACCCGGACGATCGAGTTCTTCAGCAGCGTCGGCCCCACGCTCGACGGGCGGATCAAACCCGATGTCACAGCCATCGACGGGGTGACCATCACCGCCGCCGGCAGTTTCAACTCGCCATTCTTCGGCACGTCCGCCGCCGCGCCGCACGTGGCGGGCATCGCCGCCCTCCTGTTGCAGGCGGCGCCGTGCCTGGTGAGCGGGTCGACCGGCGCCCGCGACGTGGTGGCCGCGCGCACCACGCTGCACGACCTCATCGTCCTGCCCAGCACGCCGATGGGCACGACCGTGCCGGACAACGTGTTCGGCTACGGCCGCGCCGACGCGCTGGCCTCCGTGCAGCGGACGTTGCCGGCGCTCGTCGGACCGACGGCGGTGACGGTGAACGGGAACAGCCCGAATGGCGCGGTCGTTGCTGTCGCGGGGCTCGGGTGGTCGGATCCGACCCAGTGTCCGTTGACGAGGCTGTCCTGGAGCGGAGGCTGCGGTACGAGCCCGGGCACGACGATGGACTGCCCGTTCGGCACGACGAAGGTGACCGTTTCGGCGAGCAACAACGGCGTGAGCTTCTCCCCCGGCGTCGAGATGCAGATTACCGTGACGACCTTCTCCGTGGGCGCGACGCCGGGGTCCGCGACGGTTCCCGCGGGACAGTCGGCCGTCTACCAACTCGCGATCCAGTCGCAGGGCGGGCCCTTCACGGGGCCGGTCACACTGGGATGCTCGAGCCTGCCCCAGGGGGCCGGGTGTTCGTTCAACCCGCCCACCGTCACGCCCGGAGCGTCGGGCGCGGTCACCACGCTGACCGTCACCACTACCGCGCGATCGCCGATTGGCGCGCATTCGGTCGGCGGCCGGCCCCGCTCTCGGCCCGTCCCCTGGCTGGCGTTGGCGGCTGCGGCCGTGTGCGTCGCGATGTCGTGGCGGCGGCCGCGCGCGCGAACCTGGATCGGCCCGCGAGGTCTGATGCTCGCCACGACAGGCACGGCCTTGACCGTAGCCATGCTGTTGGTCCAGGCCGCCTGCGGAGGCGGTGGCGGGACCACGCCGACAACACCGCCGTCATCGCCGGTGGCCACGGCGTCTCTGTCCGCCACGAGCCTGACGTTCGGTTCGCAGGCCGTGCAAACGGTGAGCGCGCCGCAGATCCTCACCGTGACCAACACCGGCAACGCCGTGCTGAACGTGTCGAGCATCGCGGCAGCCGGCGAATTCACGCAGGCAAACGGGTGCGGCAGCGCCGTTGCGGCCGGCAGTCACTGTGCGATCAGCGTGAGCTTCGCACCGACAGCCGTGGGACCACGTGCGGGCGTGCTGACGCTCGCCAGCAACGCGTCCAACGGCACACAGACGGTGAGCCTGACAGGAACCGGCGGGAGCACGGCCGGCGGGACACCGGCCGGCACCTTCCAGATCGGCGTGACGGGCGCGTCGGGATCGCTGGTGCAGTCCGGCACCTTGACGCTCGTCGTCCAATAGCGGGGGGCGGAGTCCGGGCGAGACGCCGTTGGTGATACCGGCGTCCAGGGTCTCGACCGCCTGACGTCCCTTCCGGATCAGCGACTCGCTTCCACCGACACCGGCTCCACGTGCCAGATGTCCCGGCAGTAGTCGCGGATCGAGCGATCGGACGAGAAATATCCGATGCGCGCGACATTCAGGATGGACATCTTCGTCCATCGTTCCTGGTCGGCGTACGTCCGGCTCACCCGATCCTGACAATCGACGTAGGAACGGTAGTCCGCCAGCAGCATGTATTCGTCCCAGTTCAGCAGCGAATCCACCAGCGGCTGGAACCGGCACCTGTCGTCGGGCGAGAAGTGCCCGGCGGCGATCTGGTCGATCACCTCCCGCAGTTCGGCATCGGCCTCGTAGCAGGCGCGCGGCCGATAGCCCTGGCGTCTTCGATCCAGCACCTCCGTGGCGGTCAGACCGAAGAGGAAGAAGTTCTCGGCCCCCACCTCGTCCCGGATCTCGATGTTGGCGCCATCCAGGGTGCCGATCGTCAGTGCTCCGTTCATCGCGAACTTCATGTTGCCCGTCCCGGAGGCTTCCAGACCGGCGGTGGAGATCTGTTCGGACAGATCCGCCCCAGGATAGATCTTGTGCGCGCTCTTCACATTGAAATTCGGGAAGAAGGCCACCCTCAAGCGGCCATCCACCGCCTTGTCGCCGTTCACCACCGCGCCCACCGAGTTGATCAGCTTGATGATCAGCTTGGCCATGTCGTAGCCGGGGGCCGCCTTGCCGCCGAAGACGAACGTGCGCGGCTGAATCGACGCGGCGGGATCGTGCCTCGCGCGGTTGTACAGCGTGACGATGTGCAGCACGTTCAGCAGTTGTCGTTTGTACTCGTGCAGTCGTTTCACCTGGACGTCGAACAGCGTGTCGAGATCGATCCCGACGCCGGTTCTCGCGCGCAGCAGGTCGGCCAGGACGGCTTTGTTGTGGCGCTTGACTTCACGCCATGACTGCCCGAACGCGGGATCGTCGGCCAGCGGTTCGAGCCCGCGCAACTCCTCCAGTTGTTTGATCCAGCGATCGCCGATCCGGCTCGTGATCAGGCCGGTCAATCCGGGATTGCTCAGAACGAGGAAGCGGCGTGGGGTGACGCCGTTGGTCTTGTTGCTGAACTTGTCCGGCGCGATCTCGAAGAAGTCGCGCAGCACGCCTGTCTTCAGGAGTTCGCTGTGCAGTCTCGCGACGCCGTTGATGGCGTGGCTGCCCACGCAGGCGAGGTTCGCCATGCGGACGAAACGCTCGCCCGTCTCGTCGATGATCGACAACCGCTGAACGCGCTCCTCGTCGCCGGGGTGGAGGCGACGGATGTCGTCGAGGAAACGCTGGTTGATCTCGAAGATGATCTCCAGGTGCCGCGGCAGCACGCTGGCGAAGAGCGGGACCGGCCAGCGTTCGAGGGCTTCCGGCATCAGGGTGTGATTGGTGTAGCCCAGGATCTTCTGGGTCATCCCCCAGGCGGCATCCCAGCCCACACCGTGCTCATCGACCAACAGGCGCATCAGTTCGGCGACCGCGATCGCGGGGTGGGTGTCGTTGAGCTGAACGGCCCACTTGTCGGGAAGTTCGTCGAACGTTGTGGTTCGCTGCAGGTAGATGCGGATGATGTCCTGCAGCGCGCACGAGACGAAGAAGTACTGCTGCTGCAGCCGCAGTTGCTTGCCCTGCGGGGACCCGTCGTTGGGGTAGAGCACCTTGGTGATGTTCTCGGATTTCACCTTCTCCTGCACCGCACCGTAGTAGTCGCCGGTATTGAACGCCTGAAAGTCGAAGGACTCGGCGGCCTCCGCTTTCCAGAGCCGGAGCAGGTTCACCGTGTCGGTGCGATAGCCGACGACCGGAGTGTCACAGGCCGTGCCTCGCACCACCTCGTGGGGAATCCAGCGCACCCGGGCCACCCCATCCTCGCAGACGCGCTCCGTGTGACCACCGAACTTGACGTCAAAGACGATCTCCGGGCGGGCAATCTCCCAGGGATTGCCAAGTCGCAGCCATTTGTCGGTCAATTCGACCTGCCAGCCGTCGCGGATGGTCTGGTTGAAGATGCCGAATTCGTACCGAACGCCGTAGCTGATCGACGCCACCCCGAGCGTGGCCAGCGAATCCAGGAAGCAGGCCGCCAGGCGTCCCAGGCCGCCGTTGCCCAGCCCCGGCTCTACCTCCTGCTCGAGCAACTCCTCCAGGTCGAGGCCCACCAACCTCATCGCCTCCGCGGCCTGGTCGTAGATGCCCAGGTTCACCAGGTTGTTCCCCAACTGAGGTCCGATCAGGAACTCCGCCGACAGATAGGAAATCGAACGGCTGCGCTGCTCGAAGTACGTGTGGGCCGTGCGAATCTGTCGCTGGAGCAGCCGGTCCCGAATGGTGTAGGCCAGGGCCATGTAGTAGTCATTCCTGGTGGCTACGGCCGGAAACCGGGCCTGAAGGCAGGCCAGATTGTCGCGGAATGCCTGCGCAATGGTGGCCGGGTCGAGCCCAACGCGAACATCGGTCACCGTCTCCGGGGTCTCAGAGGGCTGCTTCTCCATGGTGACGCGTTCCTCCTGTACCGTTGCTCCCGACCCTTCACGACCCGGCTCACCGACGACACGACGCCGGCGACTGATGGCCCTGTTCACCACCACCCCGTCGTCCGGCCGTCGAGCACCCGGCGATCCGTCTCGTCAATATCGACGCATCGCTGCCGGCGCGCAATGACTATTTTCCGACCTGGAGCCGGAGCAGGACACGAATCGGCCGGCGCCCGGCCGCCTCGCTGGGTCCGGAACCACCGCCGACGCAGTCGCAAATCGGCAGGGGTTCCGGAGCCTTTCGACACCCGGGGAGGATTTGATTGACACGGCAGAGCCGGTTGCCATAATGGGCGGGTTCCGAGATGGTCCACGCCGGGGCTGGTTGGTCGAAGGTCGAAACCTGCTCCCCGCCACCGATGTGTCGGTCGCTCGCGGCGGGCTCTCGCGGAATCGATTGGTTTGGTCGGCAACGAAGCGGCGCTCGAACCTACGCCGCGGAGGTGAGTCCATGAAGCGTTCACTCGTCCTCGTCCTGGTCGGCGGAATCATGCTATCCGTCGGGTGTTCGCGGGAGCAGCCAGCCCCGCCGCCGTCCACCGCCGCGGCGTCCGTCCCCGCCGCCGCACCGGCACCTGCCGCCACACCAGTACCTGCCGCGGCTGCAGAGAGCGTGGCCGAGTTCCCTGACTACCCGGGTGCCGTGCGCATCACATCCGGACAGCGCGCCGAAACGGAACATGGATTCACGCGCAAGTCGGAAGCGAGTTGGACGTCGGCCGACCCGTATGGCACGGTGGTCGCCTATTACCAGAAGGCCATTGCCGACCGCGGCTGGACCATCACCGCGACCGAGTCGAAGGCCGCCGAGATCGAATGGCGTCTGGCCAAGGGCACGAGCGTGGGCAAGATCGAGGTCAAGCAGACCGTGCCGGTCACGATCAAGATCGAGCGCAGCGATCGCTGAAGTCGGGCGGCCCCTGGCCGGATGACCGCGATTCGGACGTACTGGCGCCTGACAGCCGACAGTCGTTGGCCACAGGTCAGCGGGATGTGCCGCCCGCGAGCGCGAGCGGTCCTGGAGGAGTTTCATGTCCTCGATGGTGTGTTCGAAGTGCGGCACCAGCCTGGCCGCTGGTGCGAAATCGTGTCCATCGTGCGGGCAGGCGATTGCGGCCCCGCCGTCTGCGGCCGCCAAGGCCAAGAGCCTGCCCATGGCGGCGGTGGTGGGACTGGTGGGCGGGTTGGTCGTTCTGCTTGGTGCCGTCACGCTCTACCGATCCGGCGTGCTGTCCGGCCCCTCCTCCCCGACAACTCCTGTTGCCGCCACTCAGGCCGCGCAGCCGGCTCCGCCGACGGGAGCTTCGACACCCAGCGCTCCAGGATCGACAGCGGCGCCCGGGGCGATGGCGGCAGCCGGTGCCACGGCTTCCACGCCTCCGGCTGCTCAGCCGGCGCTGGGCGCAGCCCCATCCGCGCCAGGCGCCGCGCCGGCGCCCGCGATCCCCGGGACGCCGCCTGCGGTCGCACTACCGGCAAAACCGGCTCCGCCGCCGCCACCGCCGTTCGAGAAGACCTACGAGTGTCGTGAGTATGCCGTCTTCGACGTGTCGCCCGAAACGACGATTGTCACCGTTGATGGCGAACTCATCGGGATCGTGGACGAATGGGATGATGCGGGCGGGGGAAAGAAGTACGAGTTCAAGCGCGAGGGCGTTCACTACGTCAAGCTGTCGCACCGCGACTACAAGACGGTCTGGCTCAGGTTTATCGTCAGCAAGAAGGCGGAGCACAAGACGGCGGACGTCGAGCTCGAGCTGAAGAAGAAGAAGGACTAGCCGGGCCGCGTCGCGATTCACCTGACAGGGGCGGCGGGCGACGTCGGCTGCGCGGTCGGCGGTGCAGGCGTGGTCGGGGCGCCCGGATTCGGGGCCGCCCCGCCCGGCGAGGCCGGCGCCACGACGCCGCCGACGGCCGCCACGGGCGCCGCCGCACCGGCAGGCGCCGGCTCTCCGGTCGAACCGGTGAACACGACGAGATACCCGACCCACATGCAGGCGAGCAGGAGCATGTGCGGCATCAGGCGCGGAATGGCATACTCGGTCGAACGACGGCGCGCAATCATCACGATCGCCACCGCCGAGCCCACCATGCCGCCGGACACCAGCAGGAACGCGATGAAGGTCACGACGGCCGGACTGATGAACGGCGTCACCGTGTAGGTGGATGTCGCGATCGGCACCTGCCCGACGACCGAGTCCCACACCTTCACGATGTAGGCCAGCAGGTTGTAGACGCCGTCCGACAGGAACTCGTGCATCACATGGGCCACGTGGCCGGAGAAGGCCAGTGGCAGGAACGCGATGCCGTAGGCGGCGGCGTTCACTCCCATCGTCTCGCGCGACGCGGCGGCGGACAGCATCGACGTGACCGCGAACGGCACGAGCGCCAGCAGTCCGAACCCGACGAAGAGGATGGTGTGCGCCGTCGCGTCAGACCAGCCGAGCCGTTGCTGGAACGCGATCCACCAGGTCAGCGCCGGAAACTGGTGCTTGGCCATCAGGCCGACCAGGACGACCCCAAAGACCGACATCGCGAGCATCGGCTCCTTGTTGCGCCACAGTTCCTGCAGCGGCGGCCGCAGATTCAACTGCAGACCCCGGTTGTCGCACGTGCGCACGCAGTTCAAGCACATCATGCACTCGGCGTTCGTGTTGATGGACGCCGGGTACGCGAAGAGCGGGCACCCCTCCAGCTCCGCGGTTCCCTTGTGGCAGGAGTGGTCTCCGCACTGGGTCTGGCAGACCTTCTTGTTGCCTCGAATCTCGAAGATGCTCATCGACGAATACGCACCCAGCACCCCGGCCAGCGGGCACAGGTACTTGCAGAACGCCTTCCGCTCGAACAGGACGGTCATGGCCGCGGCGAAGTAGAGGATCACGAGCAGGAAGATCGCCGTCGCCCAGGGCCGGTCGGCCACGCCGAACAACTCCTCGATGTAGTCCACGAAGATGAACGAGGCCGCGAGCAGCCAGAAATCGAGGCGTTTCAGGATCGCGGGAGCCGGCAGGTTGAACCGCTTGACGCGGCCGGCAAGGTCGCCGATGCCGGCAATCGGGCACACGCCGCACCAGATCCGGCCGACCAGGAAGGCCGATACCGGAAGCAGCGGAAACCAGACGAGCCAGGTCACCAGCATCCCGGGATTCGTCGCGAATTGAGTCAGCGGGTGACCCGCGGGCAGAGACCCGCCGTACAGCGTGAACAGCGTGACAACGGCCACGAACACGATGTCCACCCAGATCAGGGTCGACATCAGCCCCGGGCGGCGGAGGAAATCGCGGATCCGATCGTCCCGGAGGAGGTTCCGCTTGTGAAACTCCTTCTCCGGGGGCGCGACGAATATCAGGTCGCCCGGGATGATGTTGTCCTGCGAGGCGACCATCGCCGCGCGCTGCATGACGTTCTCGAGTTCGCGCACGTTGCCCGGCCAGGCGTACGACACGAGTCGCTCGGTGGCCTCCCGCGAGAGCGGCGCCGGCGGCCGCCCCGCGAGCGCAGCGTGGACCTTCAGGTAGTGCTCGGCCAGCAGCGGGATATCCTTCAGGCGCTGGGTGAGGGCGGGCGAAACCACGGTGCGCTTCGCCACGAGTTCCCGCAGTTCCGGGACCAGTTGCTCCAGGACCGCCGATTCATCACCGGTCGCGACGAGAATCACCCGTGTCCGACACTGCACCGTGTCCTTCCCCTGGACCCGGTGGAACCACCCGAGCCGCAGGTATTGCGCCAGCAGTGCCTGCAGGTGCGGCCCGAGCAGTTCGGCGTGCGCGATCATCAGCGTGCCTTCGCCGATCATCTCCAGGTAGCCGATCTGCGGCTTCCCTGGCGCGTCGGTCCGCGGCTCGAGGCCGAAGATCGCCGCGCCATGGTTGCTCGTCGCCGGATCGCTCAACGAGATTTCGACGTACGGATCGTCGTGGTGCGGGCCGACCTTGTGGAAATGACGGGCGAACATCCGCTTGCCGGATCCCTGGGGACCGACGATCAGGACGGGCTGGTCGTCCTTCGAGAGCGCTTCCAGGCGTTCCTTCGCGCGAAGCATCCGCTTGTCTTCGCCGATGATCTCGACGTCGGTCGCGGTGAGGAGGTCGGCGAGGTCGTCGCGGGCGCCTGGCCCCGGGAGGGCGAGCGCGTGGCGCTTGGTGGTCTGCAGCTTCTTCAGGATCGTGCGCGCGATCTTGTGGCTGTCGTCCGCCTCCTTCTGCATCACGCTGTCGAGCGAGGCCATCGTCAACTGCAGCACGCACGAGTCCTCGTCGGCGACCAGCGTCTGTGGTGCGGACACGGCGGTCACGAGCGCCCGTTCACCGATGTGATTGCCGGCCTCCACGCGGCCCACCGCCCGCTCGCCGCCTTCGTCGTTGATCTCGACGACGCGCAGCGCGCCCCGGTGGACGAAGATGATGCCCTCCATCGGCGCCGACTGGCGCAGCAGCACGCCCCCCTTCGGCACGATGCGCGCCGTCATCAACTTCGCGGCGGCGGCCAGCGTGGGCAGCTCCAGCGCCCGCAGCAGATCGCTTCTCCCCATCAGGACCAAGCGCTCGGCGTCGGACACCTCCGGCGAAGGCTCGAGGAATCGCAGGACCGTGCTGCCCAGCTCGATCTTCATTCCGGCCCGCAGCCGGGTCGTCGTTGTCAGCGCACCGTCGACGTAGGTGCCATTCGAGGACTCGAGGTCGCGGAGGACGTAGTCGCCGTCCTCGTAGAGCACCTCGGCGTGCACGCGCGAGACGCCGGAATCGGTCAGCACGATGTCGTTGCCGGTCCCGCGGCCCAGGCGAACCGGCGTCCGGCCGACAAAGACCGAGAGCGGCCTGGCATCACCGCTGACGACTTCGAGCGTCGCGGGCGCGATCGCGCTGGGAGGCGCGGAACCCGGGCGGCCGGGCACAGGCGCGAGCAGCGTCACCGGGAGCGGTGCGCGGTCGGCGTCGGATGCGCCGATCCAGGGAGATTTGGGCTGGTTCATGGCCAATCGTCCACCTTCACCGAGAATCCGGCGAGGTTCCCGCGCCTGCAGGTGAGCCGTGTGGCGCGGTGTCCCGCCTGTCCTATCGCGAGTCCGTGCCGGTCCGCACTCCGGTCCCGATCGGCGCCGGATCTGCGTGATTCGACTCCACGTAGCCGACCTCGCGATACCGTCTGATCTTCTGCGGCACGGTCACGTTCCAGTATTCGTCGAAGTCGAACGCCGAATAGTCGTGAAAGGGTGCGAGTCCGGTGTCGACCAGCAGGCACTCGCACCGCCCGGCCGACTCGACGACGAAGATGTTGTTCGGGCTGACCGAGATCTTGGACGAGGGATGGCGCACGAACAGGTCGAGGAGGCGTTCGACAAATTGCCGTACGGCGGCACGCACGCGCACGTGCCGCGGGCTCCGCGGGTCGCCGAGCCGGTCGTACAGGACCGCGAGCGACCCGCCCGCGAGCCGTTCCTTGACGACGAACCTGCCGAACGGATCGACCTCGAGAATGGCCGGCACCGGAATGCCCTCGCCGACGAAGAACGCGGTCTGCTCGGCTTCGCCGAGCACGTGATCGCGGCAGTAGGGCCGCGGTTTGGCGACCTTGAACACTGCCGTCGGACAGCCTTCGTAATCGAACACGGTGCCGTTCTCGCCCTCACCGATCTTCGGCAACTTCAGCCGGTAGACGTGGCCCGCCACGTCGAGCGACACTGAGCCGGCCGGCGCGTGCAACCCCTTGAGCACGTGGCTCGTCTCGTTGTCGAGGTACAGCTCGCGGAGATCACCGGCCAGGCTCTGCACCGAGTCGGAAGACCCGAACCCGAGCCCCCTTTCGGATCGGTCCTCCCGCAGAAACAGGCCGTGGTAGCCGGCCGCGCGCAGATCCCTCACGAGGTCCGCGACCCGGTCATAGGGGAACGCGAACAGCACCTCGATGAGGCGAGCCTCGCGCCCGGAGAGCGATCGGTAGCCGCACACGCGGCACTCGTCGACCCGGACGCGCGGAATGCTGATGTTGGAGCCGTCGACCATGACCTCGTGCGACGTCTCGACGGTGGTCAGGATACCCTCCTCGCAACGCGGGCAGATCTCGGCGCGCGAGGAAGAGTTCGTCCCGGCTGAGGTGGTGGAGGGAAACTCGCTCACAGTCGCCTCGCTAGCTGCCGCCCCGCTCCTGGGCCTCGAGAACCTCCTGGTGGGCGCGGTCTCGGGCGTGGAGGCGCTCGGCGAGCATGATGGCGATGTTGTGGATGAGCCTGTAGGGCGCCGTCAGCTTCGCATCGAGCATCTCGTTGAATCGGTCACGGTCGATTTCGATCAATTTGCACGCGGTCGTGGCGACGACCGTCATCGAGCGCGGGACGTGCAGCAGAAACGCCATTTCGCCCAGAACCGACCCCTTGCCGATCCGCACGTTCCACGCACTCCCGCGAGTGATGGTGTGACGCCGGGCCTCCACGACACCATCGAGGATGAGATAGAAATTCTCCCCGACCTGCCCCTGGCGAAGAATGGTCTCCTCCGCGTCGAACTCCACGGTCCTCGCGGCTTTCAGCAGGATGAACACTTCCGCCGGCGTCATGCCGCGGAGGATTTCGAACGACTTGACCTCGTCCCGCTCCGACTCGTTGACTTCTCGGGGCACGAGCCACTGCAGGTAGCCGGTGCGCTCGTACTTGCGGATCCGCTCCGGCAGCACCTCGTTCCAGTAGTGGCTGAACGTGAAGCCGTCGTAGTTCTTCTTGAGCGTCGTGCCGGGATCGATGAGCACGAACCGGACAGGATCGTGGAATCGCCCCCCTTCGCTCAGGACGTAGATGTTGTTCGGGCTGATCGACACCTGGCAGTCGGGACGCTTGCGGAAGAGATCCAGCAGGCGGTTCAGGAACTTCTCGAGATCGGCGAGGATCAGCTCCTGCGCTCGCGCCGTGAGCTGGGAGAACCGGAGATAGATACTGGTGATCGACTCGCCCTCGATGAGGTCCTTGACGCAAAAGCGCCCGAGCGGATCCATGGAGTGGATTCGCGGGACGACGACCCCCTCGGCCAGGAAGAACGCGGTGGTCATCGATTCCTCGAGCAGCCGCTCCCTGCAGATGGCTTGCGGCTTCGCGACCTTGAGGCAGAGACGTCCGTGACCCGGAGGGATGGCGAGTGAGTGCGACTCCAGCCTGTAGACCATCCCGCGGTCCCCTTCGCCGAGCGGAGGAAGCGGCAGGGTGAAGCGGGCCGGCCCGTAGGTCACCTCGACAAGCGGAGCGTGCTCGGACGTCGCCCGTTCGACAGCCTGGAAGAAGTCGATCGCCGCCTCCTCCAGCTCGGGGGCGTCCAGGTTCCGGGAACTCGGAGACTCAGGTTTCATCAGCAACCTCGAAGGTCCGCACCCGTCAGGCCCTCTCGCGCCGGAGCACACCTGGACGCGTCGGCGGGACCGGAACTCGCGCAGATCCGACGCCGTCCGCGTCGAGGGTGCGAATGTGGGTGATGTCCGCGCGTCGAACGCGGTGCCATGGTAGCCGGTCGAGTACAGCAACGCAAGTCGTCTGGCGGGCCGCCTTGCTCAACCGGTGGCCGCGTGCTACCGTGCTCGGTGCGAACGCCCATGACGAACGGCCCGACCAGTCCTCGCTTTCACCTCGACGTGGTTCGCGCCGGTCGGATCCTCGGGTCGTCCGCGGACCGGTTGATCGCGATCGGCCGCGACCCGCAGTGCGACATCCCGCTCTCCGATCCTCATGTGTCCCTCCGTCACGGAGAGATTTTCTTCACCGACAAGGGCGCGGCGTACCGGGATCTCAAGAGCCGCAATGGATCCGCGGTCCGCCGCGGCGCGGACACCACTCGGATCGACGCCACGGTCGGGCACCAATTCCCGTTGCGGGATGGCGACGAACTGCGGCTCGGGAATCCCCTCGAGCCCATCGTCCTCCAGATTCGCCTCACCAGAGAGGACCAACCCGCCGGGAGCGCCCCACCCGCCGAGCACGACGACTCGCCCGTCGAGAAGCACGTCACCGGCTACAACCACTACGCGGACATCGAGACGATTCGAGGGCGGCTGGGCGACGACAAGCGGGCGCTCCAATGCCTGTACAACCTCCTCGACCGACTGACGGCCGCGCCGGATCGCGACTCGATGCTGAAGACAGTGGCGAGGCTGCTGTTCGAATCGTTCGAGTCGGCCACCCACGTGACGGTCTACCTGGGCCCACCGCAGGCGAGCACGCCCTCGGACCTCGTCCCTGCCGCTCGGGACGAGGACCTGAAGGCCGACCGGTTCAAGCCGGTCCTCGCGGCGGCCCGGTCGGGCCGGACCGGGAGCCCGAGTCCCCTCAGCCGCGTGCTGTTCGAGCGAATCACCATGAAGGGTGAGGCCCTGCTCTTCGAAGACGCGCTGAAGTCGTTCCCGTCGAGCGAGAGCATGGTGATCGCACGGGTGGTGTCGGGCCTGTGCGTGCCGCTACGGGACCGGGCGGGCATCCGCGGCATCCTGCAGATCGACAACCGGACGATCACCGGCGCGTTCACCGAGGTGGACCTGGATCTTGCGACGCTCGTCGGAAACCACGTCGCCCTGGTGCTGACCACTCTCGAGATGTACGAGCACGTAGTGCAGTTGAACCGCGACCTGTGCGACGCACTGATGCGTATCCGCCTGCTCGACACCGCAAAGGACCACCTGTCGAGGTTCGTCCCTGAAGCCGTTCGGCAGATCGTGGAGAAGAGCCCGGCCAGTCCGAAGCTCGACATGGCGGATTCGGACGCGACGGTGCTCTTCCTCGACATCGGCGGGTACACGAAGCTCTCGGAGAAGCTCGATCGCGACACGGTGAGCTTCCTGGTCGAGCGGTACTTCTCGAGCTTCATCGATGACATCTATCGGCACCACGGTGACATCAATGAAACGGCCGGCGATGGGCTGATGATCATCTTCCGGTCCGACGAGCCCGTCGACCACGCGCGGTCCGCCGTGAGCGCGGCGCTCGACATCCGCCAGCGGACGAAGCAGATCAACAGGGAGGCTGAGGGGAAGACGCCGCCGATCGACGTGAACATGGGAATCAACACGGGCACCGTCCTGCTCGGCTCGCGGCGCATCCAGGGGATTGCGGGCGCGCGATGGACCTACACCGCGACGGGAATGGTGACGAACGTGTGCGCCCGGCTCGCGGCCCACGCCGTTCAAGGGCAGATCATGATCGGACCCGAGACGGCGAAGCGGGTGGCCGCCGTCACGAAACTCAGGGAGGTCGGCCCCGTGCAGTTCAAGAACGTGGCCCAACCGCTGCCCGTGTTCGAGGTCCTGGACCAGCCCTCCGGTCCGGCTGCAGGCCCGCGCGCCAAGTGAGCGCGCCGCCGCCGTGGCGCGGCGTATCACCGCGACGAGGGCGGGTGCTGCGGGAGACCCGGCCTCAGACAGTGTCCTGGGGTCGATGGCCGGCCGCTGACGTCAGGTGAGCGTGAGCCTCTTCGAGCGTGTCGGGGATGGGAATGTGCTGCGGGCACTTCGGCTCGCACTCCCCGCAGCGGAGGCACCGGTCGGCACCAGAACCCTCCTTCACGACCCACATCTGGTAGACCATTGCCGCGGTCTTCCTCGCGTCGAACATCGTGCTCATGTTGTACGCGGAAAAGACATCGGGAATCTGGACGCCGTTCGGACACGGCATGCAGTATCCGCAGGTGGTGCAGGAGACCCGCATCCGTTCGCGGTAGAAATCGCGCACCGCAGCCACGAGACGCAGGTCTTCCGGCGAAAGCGCGTTGGCGCCCGCGGCATCCGCCGACGCGAGATTCTCCTCCACCTGGCTCGACGCGTTCATCCCTGACAGCGCCATCGTCACGCCGGAGTGATTCCACACCCAGCGCAGCGCCCAGTCGGCCGGCGTGCGCGGCACGGCGGCCTGTTGCCAGATCGCCTTCACCGGTTCCGGCGGTTCGGCCGACAGCGATCCGCCCCGTAGCGGCTCCATCGCGAACACGGCGACCTGCTTCGACGCCGCGTGACCAAGCCCTGCCGTCCCCGCCTGAAACTCCTCGTCCATGAAGTTGTACTGGATCTGGCAGAAGTCCCAGTCGTAGCCGTCGATGATCGTCCTGAAGGCGTCTGGCGATCCGTGGAAGGAGAACCCGAGATGACGGATGCGGCCGTCGGCCCTCGCACGTTCGAGCGCCGGGATTCCGTGGAGCCGCTGCACGAGGTCCCATCGCTCTGCCGACAGGCCGTGGAACATGTAGAAGTCAATCGTACTGCAGTCGAGCTTCGTCAACTGCTCGTCGAGCAACCGCTCCCAGTCGACCTCGGCCTGGACGAGCCAGGTCGGCAACTTCGTCGCCACGTGGACCTTGCCGCGCAGACCCTGCCTGAGCAGCCGTCCGACGAATCGCTCACTCTCGCCGTTGTGATACGGCTGGGCGGTGTCGAGGTAGTTCACGCCGCCGTCGACCGCCCGGCGTACGAGGGCGGCCGCGAGTTCCTCGTCGATGTGCCCGTGACCTCGTCCGACCGTCGGGAGCCGCATGCAGCCGAAACCGAGCACCGACAACCGCAACTCCGGAAACTTGGGCAACGGACGATACTGCATGTGCTCTCCAGACCGACCGCCAGGACACCTTCAACGGGCACTCCTCGCGGCCGGCGCGCCGCCGACGGCGAGGCCGACCCGGGCTCAGCGCTTCTTGGCCCTCACGGCTATCCGGACAATCGTCTTGAGCCTGGCCGGGACCACCTTGCGCGGATCGCTCAAGTAGATCTCGTGTCCGGTGCGGTCGCACTCCAGGTGCAACTCGGCCGCCGCGACCATGAGCGTCTGATACGCGGCGCCCACGCTGTCGTACGGCCCGACGTTCAGCACCTGCAGCGCCCGGCCCTCGGTCCACGTGACCCGCTTGACGTTCGACGCGTCGAGGTCCCTGCGCTCCGCCAGCGCCTTGCGCACGGTCTGAATGTCCGCGGCGGTCACCTCGTCGGGGATGCGCAACTGCAGGCGCCAACGCCACTGGTCCTTCGGTGTGTCCATCGGATCGTCGAACCAGAGGCACTCGAGCGGCGGAACGACGAAGTCCAGGAGGCCGGCGCCCTTGAGCGCGAACTTCGCGGTGTAGGCCATCGCGTAGAGCCTGCCGATGGCGGCCTGATAGTCGTCCCCGCCCGGCGCGCCTGCGCCGTCGATGGCCAGATACGTGCCGCGTGCGGCGCGGACGCTCGCCACCTTCCGCGTGGCTCGGTACAACTCGGAGTACGTCTTCTTGAGGTCGATCTTCTCGAGGTGGGCTGCTCGTGGCGTCATCTGCCGCTCTCCTGTTCGGGAGGGCGGGTCTTGACCCCGTACGGCCAAGACCCGGCCCCGGCAGACAGCTTATACGCAGAATGACGCGGGATGTCCAGACAGCGAACCGGAGGTCAGCCCTTCTTCTCTTCCATCTTCGTGGGCGTCACCCAGGTCTTCCCGTCCTTTTCCGCAACCGCGCCAGTCACGACCGCCGGCTTCTCGCCAGAGCAGGTGTGGCCGAACTTCTCGGACACCGCGTTCTTGGTGACGTAGTACTCCTTCGTCGTCCCATCCTGGTCCTTCACAACCAGGACGTCCTGGCAAGTCTTGGCATCGGCTTTCTTGAGCGCGCACTTCGCGCACATGATGCTGCCGGTCAGCGTCGTCTCGTCGGCCGCGGCCGCCGCCGCGACCAGGCCGATCACGAGGACTGCCGCAAGCGAAAACAGCGTGAACGTCTTCATCACGTCTTCCTCCTGCCGCCGCGCATGGCGCGGGGGCGAACCGTGTTTCCTGGTATGGATCCAGCGTAACCCCTGACGGTTGCGCGAGGCAAGCGGCGAAAGCCGTGAGAGAATCGGGGTGTTCGGGAGCTTCCAAGGAGCAGTTCGATGATGTGCACGCCGGCCCTTGCGTCCGTCGTCCTGTCGGTCGCCGTCGCGGCCGCAGCCGCCCAGTCGGTGTCCGCCGCCGACCCGACGCTGCGCGACCGCGTGACCGCGGTCATCCAGGCGAGCGGCGCCGAAGTCGCGATCGCATTCAGGACGCTCGACGGCCGCGACGAACTCTTCGTCAGAGATGGCGAATCGTTCCACGCGGCTTCGACGATGAAGGTGCCGGTGATGATCGAACTGTTCCGGCAAGCCGCAGCCGGGGGCCTCTCGCTCGACAACGCGGTTCCCGTCGTCAACGAGTTCAGGAGCATCGTGGACGGCAGTCCGTACACGCTCGGCGCCGACGCGGATTCGGAGCCCGATCTCTACAAAGCGGTCGGCCAGAGGCGCACGTACCGGGAACTCTGCGAGTTGATGATCACGGTCAGCTCGAACCTCGCTACGAACATCCTGATCGAGCACCTGGGGGTGGAGCGCATCCGTGCCGCGGTGCGCGATTTCGGCGCCGATGGCATGAGCGTACGGCGGGGCGTCGAGGACAACCTCGCGTTCAAGGCCGGTCAGAACAACACGACAACGGCGCGGGCGCTCCAGGTGCTGCTCGAGGCGATTGCCAACGGCAGGGCCGTGTCGCCGGAGGCCAGCCGCCAGATGGCGGGCATCCTCGAACGTCAGCGGTTCAACGAGTCGATCCCCGCCGGCCTGCCCGCGGGGACCCGCGTGGCCCACAAGACGGGCAGCATCACCCGCATCCAGCACGATGCCGGAATCGTCTTCCGTCCACGGCCGTACGTGCTGGTCGTCCTGGTCCGCGGCCTCGAAGACGAGAAGAAGGGGCATGCGTTGATCGCGGACATCACGCGGGTGATAGACGGGGCGACCAATCCCAGGGACTGACTCGGACGGGAAGGCGGCCCGAGCCGAAGGCTGAACCGGCGGGCGGCGTTCCTCGTCCAATCAGACGATGACCCCGTCGCCAGGGTGCTCACGTTGTAACATAGGCGTTTCGTGGCGCGTGTCACCCGGTCGGCATCCTCGCACTCATCCTCGAAAGCGGGCAGAACGTCATGGCGAGTGACTCGCAGTCTCTCGAAGCGCTCAAGATCGACAAGCGCGCCAAGGCTCCAGGCAGCGTCCCGGCGTGGCTCTGGCTCATCGTCGGCCTGATCGTGGTGGTCGCGATTGGGGGTTGGTGGTGGGCCAGGACACCGCGCGCGATTCCCGTGAAGACGGTGACCGTCGAGCAGCCGAAGAATGTCGGATCGGGATCGACGGTGCTCAACGCATCGGGCTACGTCACCGCCAGACGCCGGGCGACGGTTTCGTCGAAGGTGACGGGCCGCGTCGTGGAGGTGCTCGTCGAGGAAGGCAAGGGGGTCCGCGCGGGACAGGTCCTGGCCCGCCTCGACCCGACGACCGCTGAACGCAACCTGGCTCTGACCAGGGCTGAACTCGTCGCCACCGAGCGCGCGGTGGCCGAGAACCGAGTCAGGCTCGAGCAGGCTCGCTTGAACCTGCAGCGCGCCAGGTCGCTGCGCGCCGACGGGATCGTGAATCAGTCCGAGCTGGACAACGCGGAGACCGAGGTGCGGGCGTTCGAGGCGAGACTCGCGCTCACCGAAGAACAGGTGCACGTCGTGGAGCGCCAGGTGGCACTGCGTGAGACCGAACGGGCCGACCTGGTGATCACGGCCCCGTTCAACGGCGTGGCCATCTCGAAGGACGCTCAGCCGGGAGAGATGATCTCGCCCGTGTCGGCCGGCGGCGGCTTCACGCGGACCGGCATCTGCACCATCGTGGACATGACGTCGCTCGAAATCGAGGTGGACGTCAACGAGAGCTACATCAACCGGGTCGCCTCGGGCCAGCGCATCGAGGCCACGCTCGACGCCTATCCCGACTGGCGGATTCCGGGCAAGGTGATCACCATGGTGCCCACGGCCGATCGCCAGAAGGCCACCGTCCTGGTGCGGATCGGCTTCGACCAGCTCGATCCCCGGATTCTGCCCGACATGGGCGTGAAGGTCGCCTTCCTCGGCGCCGAGGCACCGAAGGCGGTGCTGCCGCCGATGACGGTACCGAAGACCGCGATCCGGACCGACGGCGGCAGCCAGGTGGTGTTCGTGGTCACCGGGGACAGCCGGCTGGAACGCCGGGCCGTGCGCGTGGGCTCCACCAAGGACGACCGGGTGGAGATCGTCTCCGGCCTCTCGTCGGGCGAAGCCATCGTCACCGAGTCGCCGGGACCGCTGAAGGACGGTGACCGCGTCGTGGTCGTCAAGTAGGCGAGGATTCCGAAACGGAGCACGCTGTGTCGAATGACATCCTGGTTCGCGCAACCGACCTGCACAAGGAATTCCGACGCGGGGGTGAACGGATCGACGTCCTGCAGGGCGTCAACCTGGAGATCCCGTCCGGTGATTTCCTGGCGCTGATGGGACCGTCCGGTTCGGGCAAGACAACCCTGCTCAACCTGCTCGGCGGCCTCGACACGCCGACGCGCGGGACGATCGCGATCGGCGGCCAGCGCATCGACTCGATGTCGTCCGGCCAGCTCGCGCGATGGCGCGCGACCAATGTCGGCTTCGTGTTCCAGCTCTACAACCTGCTGCCGATGCTGACCGCGGAGCGCAACGTCGAACTGCCGCTGCTCCTGACGCGCCTGTCGAGGAAGGAGCGAAAGCTCCACGTGGACACGGCGCTCCGCGCGGTGGATCTGTCGGCGCGCGCCAAGCACTATCCCCGTCAGCTCTCGGGCGGCCAGGAGCAGCGTGTCGGCATCGCCCGCGCCATCGTCATCGACCCGACGCTGCTGCTCTGCGACGAGCCGACCGGCGACCTCGACCGCAAGGCCGGCGATGAAGTTCTCGACCTGTTGCAGGGACTCAACCGGGAGAACGGCAAGACGATCATCATGGTGACGCACGACCCGCATGCGGCGGCGCGCGCCAAGCGCGTGCTGCACCTCGACAAGGGCGTGCTCACGACGGAGTCGGCCGCATGAAGTACCTGCCACTCCTTTTCCGAAGCCTGTTCCGTCGCAAGGTGCGGACGATCTTCACGCTCCTGGCGGTGTTGGTGGCGTTCACCCTCTTCGGCTTCCTGTCGGCCATCGAAGCGGCCTTCGGGATGGGCGTGGAGTTGGCGGGCAGCGAGCGCCTCGTGATGACGCACAAGGTGTCGATCATCCAGTTGCTGCCGGAGAGCTACCTGGAACGCATCCGGGCGACGCCGGGCGTCGTCGACGCCTGCCACCAGACCTGGTTCGGCGGGGTCTACCAGGATCCGAAGAACTTCTTCATGCAGGTGCCGGTGGACCCGGAGTGCATGTTGCGGATGTATCCTGAATTCACGCTGCCCGAGGATCAGCAGAAGGCCTGGTTCGCCGATCGGCAGGGCGCGATCGTCGGGCGGGACACGGCGAAGCGGTTCGGCTGGAAGATCGGCGACCGGATTCCGATCCAGGCGACGATCTGGCGGAAGAAGGACAATTCGTCCAACTGGCAGTTCAACCTCGACGGCATCTACGACGGCGCCGAACAGGGCACCGATCGGACCCAGTTCTTTTTCCACTACAAGTATTTCGACGAGTCGCGCCTCTTCGGGCAGGGCAATGTCGGCTGGTACGTCGTCCGCATCGGCACTGCGTCGAAGGCGGCCGCGATCTCCCGGCAGCTCGACGATCTGTTCGCCAATTCTCCGGCTGAAACCAAGACGACCACCGAGAAGGGGTTCCTGCAGGCCTTCGCCAACCAGGTCGGCAACATCGCGCTGATCGTTCGGAGCATCATCGCGATGGCGTTCTTCATCATCCTGCTCGTCACGGCGAACACGATGATGGAGTCGGTCCGCGAGCGGACCAGCGAACTGGCGGTGCTCAAGACGCTCGGATTCACCGATGGGCGCGTCCTCGCGCTGGTGCTCGTCGAATCGTGCCTGATCGCCGGGGTCGGCGGTCTCCTGGGCCTGGGCCTCGCGGCGCTCCTCGTGCCGGGCATCCCGACGAGCGCCATGCTGCCGAACTTGTTCATTCCGACCAGGTCGTTCGGCATCGGCGTGGTGTTCGTCCTCGCCCTGGGTGTCATTGCAGGCATCCTCCCGGCAGTCCGCGCGATGCGCCTGCGCATCGTCGATGCGTTACGGAGGGTGTGACCGCCATGTGGATCTTCTCAGGACTGTTCCAGGCTGCCGTCGTCACGGCCCTCAATCTGCGGACGATTCCCAGGCGGCTGAGTTCGTCGGCCGTCGCCGTGATCGGCATGGCTGGCGTCGTCACGGTGCTCGTGTCGGTGTTGTCGATCGCGGAAGGGCTCAGAACGACAATGGCCAACACCGGATCGCCGGACACGGCCATCGTCATGCGCGCCGGCTCGGATGCCGAGATGACGAGCATCATGTTGCGTGACGATCTGGTTGCCGTGAAGGACGCGCCGGAGATTGCGCGTACGGCCGCCGAGGGGCCACTCGCCTCGGCGGAACTCTTCGCGGTCGTGGACCTGATCAAGACCAGCACGGGAACCACGGCCAATGCGCCGCTGCGGGGCGTCGAACCGGCGGCGTTCAAGATTCGCAACTTCAAGATGCTGAAGGGGCGCCGCTTCGAGCCGGGACGCAACGAAGTGATCGTCGGGAAGGCGGCGGCCGAGGAGTTTCGCAGCCTCGACGTCGGATCGCAGCTCAAGCTCGGTCCGAACGTGTGGATGATCGTCGGCACCTTCGACGCGGGCGGGACGGTGCCCGATTCCGAGTTGTGGTGCGATGCAGGCGTGTTGGCGCCGCTCTACCGGCGGGGCAACAGCCGGCAGGCCGTGTACGTGCGCCTGCAGTCGCCGGAGGCGTTCACCCCGTTCAAGGACCGGCTGACGACCGACCCGCGGGTGAAGCTGAAGGTCATGCGCGAGCAGGAGTACTACGCCGGCCAGTCGGAGATGCTGTCGAAGACGATCGTACTCATCGGCAGCATCATCGGCCTGCTCATGGGCATGGGCGCGCTGTTCGTGGCCGTGATCACGATGCATTCGGCCGTCGCCAGCCGCACGCGCGAGATCGCGACGCTGCGCGCGCTCGGGTTCCGCGGCGGACCCGTGGTGATTTCGATCCTGGTCGAATCGATGATGCTGGCGCTCGTCGGCGGCGCGCTCGGCGCGATCGTGTCGTACGTCGGCTTCAATGGCTACCAGGCCGCGACGATGAACTGGCAGAACATGAGCAGCGTCGCCTTTGCGTTCCGCGTCACGCCCAGGCTGCTCGCCTTCGGCATCGGCTGGTCGCTCGTTCTCGGGTTGTTGAGCGGCCTGCTGCCGGCCATCCGCGCGATGCGGATGCCGGTCGTGACCGCGCTGCGCGAGTTGTAGCGCTCAACACGGAGGACGCCCGCCTATATCGCGGGCCTCCCGACGATCGTCATCGTCCCGCTTTCGCTGACGATGTAGAAGTCCTCGCCCTTGATGGCGATGCCGGTCGGCTTCGCCAGTCCGGGAATGGCGTACGCGGCGACAACCGAGCGCCGTGCGAGATCGATCGCCACCAGCGTGCTGTATGCCGCGCTCAGCGCGTACATCTTCCCGTCTGCGACCGTCGTTCCGGTGACATACAGTTCATCGAGCGTCCGCTTCGGGCCGAGCGTCAGCCCGGAATCGGCAGCGAGCGCCGGCGAGTACTCCTCCGACAGCGTCAGATCCCTCCGGTCGAAGCGCGACACCACCAGACGCTTCACCTTGTTGTTCGGAACCGTGACAGTGTAGATCGACCGGCCCGCGGCGTCGTACGCCGCGCTCATCGTGTACATCATCCGTGCGCGAACCGTGCCGAGGCGCGAACGCGACACCTCGTCGAACTTGTCGAACGACTCCAGGAAGTAGCGGAAGTTCCGGTCGGCATTCGCCCGATCGTTCTGTCGCAGGATGACGTAGCTCTTGTTCTCGCCCACCGCCATCACGGTCTTGCCGTCGAGAAACGCCGCACCCGCGAACCTGCCGAGGTCCACCGAGAAACCGACGTCCACGACCGTGTAGCGGCTCACGTGTCCGAGCGAGCCATCGGTCACGTAGAGCCCCTGCTGAGTGGTGATCAGGAACTGGTCGCTCGCCGCGTCGTACGCGAGGTCCGTCGGTGTGCCCTTCAGCGAGAGCGCCAGCGGCCGCTGCGACTTCACGACCAGCGTCTGGAGGCCAGCCAGCGGGCCGGCCTTCACGTCGGCATTCACGGCTCCGACGCCCGGCTCGTCGATCGACCATCGCCCGCGCAGCGAGATGGGCGCGGGCGACCACTCCTCGGCCGACCACACCCAGTGCTTCGGGTCGAACGAGAAGCGGATTGGATCGCTCTGTCCCAGGAAGGGCGGCGGGCCGGTGCTCGCGAACGCCTGGACGATGTTGCCGGCGATGACCGTCAGGTAGACGATGCCCGCCAGGGCCTCGAGCGGCCGCAACGTCCGGGGCGCCTCGTCGAGGTCCTCCTTCCGCGTCTGCATCAACAGCACGCTCATCGTGACGACGCAGATCCAGAAGATGAACAGCGCCCAGGTGTAGGTGTGGGCGCCGAGGATCTCGGCGCTGAAGCCCTGCCCCACGTCCCGCGCGGCGTGCATGGCGGTGTGGCGGATTCCCATGAACACGCCCCAGGCGCCGACCAGCACCGACAGGCCGACGTATTTCAGCTTCGGGCCGTAACGCAGGACGAACAGGCCGATGAGCGCGATGAGCGCCATCCCGATGCGCTGCTCCCAGCACATGACGCACGGGGAATCGCCGTAGATGAACCCGAGCACGAATACCGCCACACCCACCGGGATCGCGGCGAGGCCGAGGACGGCCAGAGCGAGTATCGTGTAGAGAGTGGTGCGCCTCACAGAGACTCCTTGGTGCTTCGATTTGCCGGACTTGTGCATCGAAGGACTCAGTAGTTCGCGCCGGGCAGCAGCGACGTACGGGTCGCCACCGAGAACAGGAACACCATCAGCAGCACGCTGACGACGAGCAGTCGGAAGGCGAGGCGTTCCTTCTCCGGCTTGCGCAGCACCAGCCACGCAGTGATGAACATCAAGACGAGATTGAGACACTCCAAGGCGAATCCTCCTCTACAGGACCGATATCATCTGCCGGCAGGCGGCGGTGCGCAAGCGGTGTTTCGCGACAGAAAGTCGAGAACGACTTCGTTGAAGGCGGCCGCGGCCTCCCACGTGGCCGCGTGGCCGGTGCCGGGGAGGACGTGCAACTCGCTGCCGGCGATCGCCCGGTGGAGAATGCCGGCGTATCGCGGCCCCTTGAGCAGGTCGGCCTCGCCGACGATCACGCACGTCGGGACATCGATCGCCGGCAGCCTGGCGGTGAAGTCCACACCGTCGAACGCCTCACACAGTCGCGCCACGGCCGGGAGATCGAGGTCGCGGTACCGCGCCCGAGCCGCGGACAGGACGTGCTGGCTGGCCTCGATGAACGCCGGCGAGAAGTTCCACGGAGCAGTGACGAGGAAGAAGAGATCGGGGTCGCCAGACAGCGCGGCGGCCCGCCATCCGGCGACGATCAGGCGCAGCTCTGGCCCCACCTCGCTCACCGTGTCGGCGAGGATCAGCGTCAACACGCGGTCCGGGTGGTCCAGCGCGAACGCCTGCGCCACCTCACCGCCGTACGAGATGCCGAGGATGTGCGCACGATCGATTCCGAGCGTGGTGAGCAACGCCGCCAGGTCGTCGGCGTGCAGCGCCATCGAATAGGGTCCGTCCGGGTGGTCCGACTGGCCCTGCCCCCGACAGTCGTACTGCAGCACGCGATACCTGGCCGACAACGCGGCGGTCTGGGGCCGCCAACTGGCCGCCGCGTTCATGAGGATGCCGTTGTTGAGCACGACGACCGGCGCGTCTTCCCTGCCGTGCAGTTCGTGGTAGAGGTGGATCCCGTTGCAGGCGGCGATTGGCATGGCGCCGTCATTGTAGAGGATCGGCGAGCGGGGCTGTGGGCTTCGCAGTTCGAAGGGGACATACTGTGCACAGCAGGGAGCGCAGCCATGGAAGCGATGACCGCACGGGAGATCGGAACGGCGGGGTCGGCAGCCGGGCTGGATGCGGCGTTTCGCGCGCAGCGCGAGGCGTGCTCGCGCGAGCCCATGCCTGACGCCCGCACGCGTCGGGAGTGGCTGCAGCGGCTGGCTGATCTCCTGAGGCGGAACGAGCGCGCCATCTGCGACGCGATCGACTCCGACTTCGGCCGCCGCCCCGCCCCAGAGACGCGGATTCTCGAGCTGTTTCCGAGCCTGTCCTCGGTCCGCTATGCGCGGGCCCACGTCCGCCGCTGGATGCGGCCCGAACGGCGCCACGTGTCGATCTGGTTCCAGCCCGGCCGCGCGGAACTTCGCTACCAACCGCTCGGCGTCGTCGGCATCATCGTCCCGTGGAACTACCCGCTCTTCCTCGCGGTCGGTCCGCTGGCGGCATCGCTGGCAGCGGGCAACCGTTCGATGATCAAGATGAGCGAGTACGGCCCGGCATTGGGTGCGCTCCTCGCGGGACTGATGGCGGACGTGTTTCCGGCGGATCTGGTCACGGTCGTTCTTGGGAACGTGCAGGTCGCACGCGACTTCGCCGCGCTGCCCTTCGATCACCTGTTGTTCACCGGATCGACCGCCGTCGGCCGAGACGTCATGGCCGCTGCGGCGAAGAACCTGACGCCGGTCACGCTCGAACTCGGCGGCAAGTCGCCCGCGATCGTCGCGCCCGGATACAACCTGGCCACCGCAGCGCAACGAATCGTCTTCGGCAAGCTGGTCAACGCGGGCCAGACATGCATCGCGCCGGACTACGTCCTGTTGCCGAAGGGCGAGGAGGACGCGTTTCTGGCCGCGGTGAGGTCGTGCGCGAAGCAGTTCTACGGCACGGCCGCCTCTCCGGATTACGCTTCGATCGCGCACGACCGCCAGCACACGCGACTGCTGGCCGTGCTCGCCGACGCCGAGGCGAAGGGCGCCCGCATCGAGCCGATCCTGGAACCCGGCGCGCCGGGACCGAGACGGCTGCCGCCAGTGGCGCTCTTCAACTGCACCGGTGACATGCGCGTCATGCAGGAGGAGATCTTCGGCCCGCTGCTGCCCATCGTGCCCTACGACAGTCTGGAGCATGCGGTGCAGTACGTGACCGGGCGGGATCGTCCCTTGTCGCTCTATGTCTTCGATGGGGATCGTGGCCGCGTCGATCGACTGCTCGACGCGACGCACTCGGGCGGCGTCACGGTCAACGATTGTCTGCTGCACATCGGGCAGGACGACCTGCCGTTTGGGGGCGTGGGACCTTCAGGGATGGGGCGGTATCACGGTCCGGAAGGGTTCAGGACGTTCTCCCACGCGCGGTCGGTCTTCCGTCAGAGCCGCGTCAACGGCCTGCCCGCACTCTATCCGCCGTATGGGAGACGACTCGGCGAGTGGCTGCTGAAGCTGATGCTGAGGTAGTGGTCCGTCACGCGTACACGCTGATATGCTGGCCCACGTCCGGCTGACGGCCGGCCTGCGCAATCAGCTCCACGAGCTGGGCTGCCTGCTCGGTCTCCTGTCGGCGGGCCATGCGCATCACGGAAATCACGCGCTGGACGTCTCTCGATGACTGCGTGGCGGCCGGCGAGGAGGCGCCGCCGCTCGAAATGCCGGATACACTCATACGGTCAGAATCGGCAGTGGCGGCGAGAGCTTGAATGGACACTGAGAACCTGCCTGGAGATTGATGGGATCCCGTCGATGAATACAGCGCACTCAATGCTCACGGTACTGGTTGGCTCCGGGCTCATCATTGCCGGGCTCTGCACGGTGGCAGTGGCCACACCGCAGCAGGCACCCCCTGCACGGCCGCCAATCGTGACGCCCGTGATCTCGGCACCCGCTGGTTCTGCCGCGGTCGAGCAGACATCCGCGGGGACACGTCCGGCCGCGGAAATCGTCTCCAGCTTCGAGGGCCTCGGCGTCGGTTTCGAAGGCCCCGAACCGATGCCGCTCGTGCGCAATCCGTCCGACAACACCCTGGCGGTCGGTCCCGATCACATCGTTCAGATCGTCAACACGCGGATGGCGATCTTCAGCAAGAAGGGCAAGCGCTTCGACACCACCGGCAAGGTTCTCTACGGCGCGGCGCCGACCAATGCCGTCTTCAAGGGCTTCGGCGGCATGTGCGAGGCGACCAACAACGGCGATGCCGTCGTGCGGTACGACCAACTGGCCGATCGGTGGCTCATCGTCATGCCGATCTTCAGGCGCGGGGCGGCGCGACCGGACCAACCGGAGGAATGGACGGCGTCGTCGGCGGCGTACCTCAGCCCTGTCGGCCGGCCCGGGCAGCCGGGCCCGGCGGTGCGACTCGAGTCAGCCCGATCTGAGCACCGCGCGTTCGCGCCCTCCCCGGTTGTTGTTCGCCCGTCGGACGCGGCACGGCGCCCGAGCGACGACGCGCCGAAGGGGCCGTACTCGATGTGCTACGCCATGAGCGCGGGCTCGGACCCGTTCGGTCCCTACTATCGGTACGAGTTCCTGCGTCCGCTGTTCCCGGACTACCCTCGTCCGGCCATCTGGCCCGATGGCTACTACGTCCCGACGAGCACTGGTGACAATCCGATCTCCGAGACGATCGCGACGCAGAAGCACGCGTGCGTCGCGGACCGCACCAGCATGCTCGGTGGCCGGCCTGCAACCGAGCAGTGCATCGTCATCAATGACGTCGGCTTCCTGAACAGTGCGGACGTGGACGGCAGGACGCCGCCTCCGCCAGGTGCGCCGAACATCGTGATGGCGGCCGGCGGCGTGCAACTCAGGACGCAGTTCGAGGCCGACGCCATTGGCGTCTGGCAGTTCCACGTCGATTGGGCGCATCCGGCGAACACCCGGCTGACCGCGGCGAAGGCCATTGGCGTCGCGCCCTATCACTACCTCTGTGACGGCCAGCTCACCCACTGCGTCCCCCAGCCGGGTACCGACTCGCGGCTCGACGCCCAGGGCGACAAGATCATGTCCCGGCTCGTCTACCGGCGGATCGACGACGAGGAATCAATTGTCGCTGTGCACTCGGTGAACACAACGGCCGGCGGCGGCGGCGTGCGATGGTACGAGTTCAGGGTTGGACGGGATCGGGAGGTCAGCCTTCGCCAGCAAGGCACGTACGCGCCCGATGGCCTGTTCCGATGGCTGCCCAGCCCGGCGATCGATCGGGCGGGGAACATCGCCATCGGCTATTCGTTCGGCGGCCCGCCGCACTTCGCGGGCCAGCGCCTGGCCGCGCGCCTCGCAAGTGATCCGCGGGGCCTGCTGACGCTGCAAGAAGCCGTGCTGGTGGAAGGCGAGGCCGCGCAGGCGGCAATTCGCTGGGAAGACTACACACAGACCGCTGTCGATCCAAGCGACGATTGCACGATTTGGTACGTCGGCGACTATCTCAAGAAGGAGGCAGCCAACTACTCGACGCGGGTTGGCGCCTTCCGCCTTCCGGGCTGTGCGGGGATCCGTCACTGACGGATGCGCGGAGTCTGGTTGAATCGACGATGACACGCTGAGGCGGGACGGACCCCGGCAGGCGTTGGCGTGGCAGACGGGAGGAATCATGCATCGGAACGTGCGGATGATGTGGATGATGTGGGTGCTGGCAGCGGTCGTCTCGGCCGCGACGATCGTGGCGAGCGCCGCACCGCAGGTGGTCTCGAAGTACTTCCCGCCCCGGGGCGAGTGGCAGAAGCGCGAACCGGGTGCGGTCGGCCTGGACAAGGCAAAGCTGGACGATGCGGTGGCGTTTGCGATCGCGAACGAGAACCCGAACCCGAAGGACCTTGCGGCCGACATCGTCAACACGTTCAGGAACGAGTCGCCGTACAACACGCTGGCCGGCCCCGCCGCACCGCGGGCGGGGGCGAACGGCCTCATCATCCGCCACGGACTGGTCGCCGCCGAATGGGGCGAGACCGGTCGCGCCGACATGACCTTCAGCGTCACGAAGACATTCCTTTCGACCGTGGTCGGTCTCGCCGTGGCGAACGGTCGCATCCGCGACGTGAAGGATCGCGTCGCGCCGTATATGCCTGCCGGCGTCGATTTGTTCGCGAGTCCGCACAATGCGCCGATCACGTGGGAGCATCTGCTGCGGCAGACGAGCGACTGGTCGGGGACGCTGTGGGGCCAGCCCGATTGGGCGGATCGGCCGCCACGCGGCCAGAGACCCGAGCAGTGGCCGGTTCGCGAGATGCACGACCCCGGCACGTGCTACAAGTACAACGACGTGCGGGTGAACGTGCTCGCGCTGGCCACGCTCTACGTCATGAAGCGCCCGATCCCAGAGATTCTGAAGGAGTCGATCATGGATCCGATTGGCGCCTCGAACGGTTGGCACTGGGAGCCGTACGAGAACGCGTTCGTGACGATCGACGGCAAGCGGATGGCGTCGGTACCTGGTGGCGGGCACCATGGTGGCGGCATGTTCATCAGCGCGTGGGACCTGGCGCGGTTCGGCTATCTGTTCCTCAACAACGGCAGGTGGAACGGCCGCCAGCTGGTGCCTGAGACATGGATGGCCATGGCCAGGACGCCGGGGCCTGCGAACCCGACCTACGGCTTCATGAACTGGTTCCTCAACACGCCGAATGCGGCGGGCCAGCGTCCGTTCCCGAGCACCCCGGCGTCGAGCGTGACCTTTCAGGGCAACGGCCAGAATATCGTCTTCATCGACTGGGAACACGACCTCGTCGTGGTGGTCCGGTGGATCAAGGGCGGGTCGGCGCTGAACGACTTCCTGGGCAAGGTGCTGGCGGCCGTCTCCGCTGGCACGTAGGCAGCGGCAAGTGGATGGCGCCCGCTTTCAACGACTGACGTACGCTGCGTCAGAGCATTGTCGATCACGATCAGGACGAGTGACATGGCTTCCGCGGACAAGCAGACGGGCAACTTGACCCGAGACATCCTGATCGGCGCCGTCCTGCGGTTCCTCGCCGGCCAGGATCCTGTGCTGCTCGAGAGCAGCCGCGCCGCTCTCGAGCGCGAGATCGACGGCGCTGGACCCGATGCCCTGATCGCACTCGATGAACGGCTGACGATGGACATCGGCTGGGAGTACTACCCAAGAGATCCTCTGGCGCAGCGAATTCACCATCTCCTCGCCGATCGATTCCTCCTGGAAGGCTCCGAGCTGCAGGGGGCCGAACATCTGGCAAGGGTGGTCACTGGGCCGGTGGTCATGTTCGCGAACCACCTGTCGTACGCGGATGCGAACGTCGTCGAGGTTCTGCTGCAGCGGTCGGGCGGCGAGGCGCTGGCGAATCGTCTGACTGCGGTTGCCGGCCCGAAGGTGTTCACGAGCCGGCAACGACGGTTCTCGAGCCTGTGCTTCGGCACGATCAAGGCGCCGCAGAGCGCCGGGGTCTCGTCGGAGGAGGCGACCCTGAGCGCACGAGACGTGGCACGGGCGGCACGGCGCTCCATCGAGGTTGCCCGCGGGAGGCTGCGGGCCGGCGACGTCCTCTTGCTGTTCGGCGAGGGAACGAGAAGTCGAACTGGCGAAATGCAACCGATGCTGGCAGGTGCGGCACGTTATCTGGATGTGCCCGGCGTGTGGGTATTACCGGCCGGCCTGACTGGGTCAGAGCAGTTCTTCCCGATTGACGGCGCGACCATTCGGCCGGCTCGCATCACGATGCGGCTTGGGTGCCCTGCACGAGCCGACGCACTTCTGGCCGGCGCCGACGGGGATCGACGTCTCGTCATGGACGCGATCGGCCTCGCTGTGGCGGAACTGCTCCCGCCGCGGTATGGCGGCGTCTATGCCGACGGCGATTGCTTTCCTGAGGCAAGGCAAGTCCTGGAGGCCGCGAGGCTGACGAGCGCCTGATGAGAGAATCGCGACCGCCTGGGCTTGTCACCATTCGCCGCACGTGCGCATCTCTGGAGGGTGGTGACGGCACGCCGGAACGGACTGCGCCGGCTGCCCAGTCTGAGAGGAGTCCTGCCGTGGAGATGATCGTGACGTTCCCTGGCGGCGCCCGCGTGGACGCCGAGTTCGGGCCTCATACGATTCGCACCGACCAGCCGCCACAGGGCGGCGGCGAAGGGTCGGCGCCGGCACCGTTTGCCCTCTTCCTCGCGTCGATCGGGACGTGCGCGGGGATCTACGTGCTCGGGTTCTGCCGGCAGCGCAGTCTGCCGACCGAGGGAATCCGCCTCGTCCAGCGCATGGTGCCCGACGGCCGGACGGGGTTGATTGGAAAGGTGGAGATCGACATCCAGGTACCGGCCGGATTCCCCGAGAAGTACCACGAGGCGCTGATCCGTGCGGCCAGCCAGTGCGCGGTCAAGAAGCACCTGGAACAGCCGCCGCAGTTCGAGGTCAGGACCGTCGTCGTCTGAACTCTGCGCTATAAAGTGCTTGACACGAACAGGCGCTCCCGTCCATGATCGGCGCATGTCCGGGTCCCGCCTGCTCCGATCGCGCCTGGCCTCGGCCACGCCCCGCCTGTCCGCGCGCGACGACCGCGCCACCGAACACCTGCAGTTCATCCGCGAGACGATGGAGCGGGCAGGGTCGTTCACGGCGGTGTCTGGCGTCGGGCAGACGATCGTTGGCGTCATCGGGCTGTTCGCGGCGTGGATTGCCGGACGGCAGGCCACCCAGGACGCGTGGCTGGCCACGTGGGTGGGCACGGCGGCGCTGTGCGCGGGCGTGGCGGCGGCCGCCATCCGCGCCAAGGCGCGCCGGCTCGGCATCCCGCTCTACTCGGGTCTCGCCCGCCGTTTCGCCCTGACCTTTCTCACGCCTCTTGTCTCGGGCGCCGTCCTCACCCTCGTGCTCTACCTCGATGGCATGACCGCACGGTTGCCCGGGACGTGGCTCCTGCTGTTCGGTACGGCGGTCGTCACCGGCGGCGCGTTGTCCGTCGGCGTCGTGCCGCTGACCGGCGTCGGCTTCATCGCGGCGGCCGGTGTCGCGTTCGCGCTGCCCGCGCCCTGGGGCAACCTCGTCATGGCGGCTGGCTTCGGGCTTCTCAATATCGTGTTCGGGCTCATCATCGCGGTGAAACATGGCGGGTAGACAGCTCATCGCCCGCGCCGGGACACGGCGCGCGGGAAAGGTACGAGAGGGACGGAGGATGCCGGCGCCATCGCTCGACACCGCGTTACGGCCGTTCGACACGCTCGTGCACGAGCGGATGCGCCTCGGGATCCTGAGCGCGTTGGCCGTATCCATGCCGCTCAGCTTCGTGGAGTTGAAGGCGTCACTGCGGACGACCGACGGCAACCTGAGCGTCCACGCCCGGCGCCTCGAGGATGCCGGCTACATCACGTGCACGAAGCGCTTCGAAGGCCGCGTGCCGAAGACCGAGTTCCAAATCACCGACACCGGCCGCCGCGCGCTCGAGACGTACCTCGAGCGGATGGAAGATCTGATTCGGCTGACGCGGGAACGGTAGCCTCTGGTGTCGAGGTGATCGGCCGGCCGTGCCAACTCACACGTTTGCCGGCGTCGTCTGCGGCGTCCGGGCAAGAAACCGGGCGGCCAGCAGCACGAACGCGATCCACAGGGCATCGGCGATCAGCAGGTGCACCATCTGCATCCAGACGGGCGCCAGCAGGACGATGTTGATGAAGCCCGCCAGCACCTGCACGCCCGCGATAATCGCCACGGCGGCGCCGAGTCTGCGGGTGAGGCCGCGTGCCTGAAAGGCCGTGCGGGCTCCGGCGATGGCCAACCCGAGGGCGACAACGACGGTGATGGCCGGGTGGAGCAGCCTGAGGCGAACGAGCAGGTGCGATGTGGCTGAGAAATCGGCTCCGAGCGCATCGGCCAATGATCCTGCCGGATACAGGGTGTCGCCGAGCGCGGTGACGGCCCCGCTGATTCCCGCAATGATGATCGCCAGCGCCCCGCCTGCGACCGTCAACGCGGGCGCGCCACGACGCGGCGCGTTCACCGGTTCGCCGCCGGACAACCAGTAGGCGGTCAGCGCGAGGCAGGCCAGGAGCAGGAACGTGTTGGTGAGATGCGCGGACATGAACAGCGCGCGCGCCATGCTCGCATTCTCGGCGACAAGTTGAAACAGCACGAGCGCGGCGCCGACACCGGCCTCCGCGAGCATGAACACCATGGCCCACGCGGCGCCGCGTCTGGCCGGATGCCCGGGCGCGCACGCTCGCCAGACCCAGATCAGCAATACCGCGACGAACAGCAGCGCCAGTCCGCTCGTCGCGCGGTGCGAGAACTCGACGAGCATCGCGGCGGTCGGCGCCTGCGGCACCACCTCCCCGTTGCAGAGCGGCCAGTGGGCACCGCAGCCGGCTCCAGACCGTGTCGCCCGCACGTAGGCGCCCCACGCAATGACGCCGAGGTTGTACACCAGCACGCCCCAGCCGAACCGAGCCAGTCTGGTCATGGCGGCATCCTCCGTTGGTTGCGCGATCGCCCTATCGATTCGCCAGCAGCCAGGTCGAGGCGAAGGCGAGGCGCGTCATCTTCAGCACCTGGCTGACGTCCAGTTTCTCGATGGTGTCGGACGGCTCATGGTAGCCGTCGAAGTAGTTGCCGAAGAACCGCACGAAGGGCCGGCCCTCGCGGGCGAATTCCCGGTAGTCGCTCCCTCCGCTCTTCCCGTCGGTCCGGTCGAGATGGAGCGCCACGCCGATGCCGCGGGCGGCCTGCGCGAGCACCGGACCGAGATCCGTCGCCGACTCGGCGACGCCGAGTTCGATGAAGTCGGCGGGTTTCACGCTCACGAGGAATTCCGATCCGTGCTCGAGATGCGTCTCGCCCACCAGGGTCCGCAACTCCTGGGCGGTCCATGGATGCCCAATCATGTCGAGATTGAGATAGACCGTCGTCCGCTCGAGCGGCCACAGCGGGTGCTGGACGTAGTACGTCGAGCCGAGGTGGCCTTCCTCTTCACCCGTCCAGAAGGCGAAGATCAACGTCCGCTTCGGTCTGTTCCCGGGTGATGCGAACACCCGGGCGATCTCCAGGACGGCGGCGACGCCCGACGCGTTGTCGTCCGCGCCGGGATACCAGTTGGCACCGGATCGCCCGAGATGGTCCATGTGGGCACCGAGGATGACGGCCTCGTCGCGGTGCGCCGGATCGGCGCCAGGGATCATCCCCACCACATTCCGACTGGCGGTCGCGCGTTCGTCCGCGCTGACCTGGACCGTGACGATTGCGCCGGGCAGCGGCCGGCTCGCCTGCGTGCGCGCCGCGGCGCTCGTCGACCCGACGCCCGCCAGGAGGCGGTCCCCCACGCGCTCCGACACCCGGATCACCGGCGGAAGCGTCCACTCGTTCTCGTGAACCGGCACGAAGAAGGCCGGCACGGGTGCCTGCGCGTTCACGGTCAGAGCCGAGATCGACGCGTCGGTCTCGATCGCTAGCACGGCCCGGGCGCCAAGCGACGACGCGAGCTGCGCCTTCGCCGCAAAACGCGGCCGGGCGTCATCTGCCCCGTACCGGGCGACCAACTCCGGCTTGTTCCACTCGTGACCCGCCGGCAACCCGGCGAGGATCAGGACGATCTTTCCTCTCACGTCGAGACCGCGGTAGTCATCGCGCGCGGGACTGGTCTCACGGATTCCATATCCGGCAAAGACGACGGGCGCCGCGAACTGTTGGGGCGCGAGTTCCGGAAAGAGGCAGTCGATCCCCGATTGGAACGTCTGCGCGTCGGTCGACTCGGGGCGTCGCGTTTCGATCGCCACCCGCCCGGCCATCCGGCTAATCTCGCGCAGCGGCACCAGGTGGAAGTACGGTGCGGACGGGTTGCCCTTCTCCGCCGGTATCGCCGGGGATATGCCCATCAGGGCGAGGCTCGCGGCGAGATACTCGGCGGTCGCGTCGAGGCCGCGCCCGGACAGGCCGCGACCTTCCAGGCTCGGCGCCGAAAGGTACGCGATGTGGGCCGCGAGCGCCGTCGCCCGCAACCCCTCGAGCGCGGTGGCCAGCGGCGGCGTCAGCGGGACGACAGGACCGGACGCGACGAAATCGGCGGAGACCGGCGACACCGGTCTTGCGATCTGCGCAGACCCCACGCCGACGACGGCCGCGGCCAGGGCGATCGGCAACAGGCAACGGGCCTTCATGGCTACTCCCAGCGGAAGAAGAGCACGGGCGGAATCAGCAGCAGGAAGCTGAGCACGATGAGGATCAGCATCAGCGGCAGGAACCACCTGGCCCAGCGTTCCCACGGGATCTTTCCCGCACCCAGCACGCCCATCGTCACCGCGCTCGTCGGGAGGATGGGGTTGATGAACTCGCACAACTGGTAGGCGTAAACCGTGGTCTGGCGGGTGATGCCCACGAGATCCGACAGCGGCGACATGATGGGCATCGTCAGAGCCGCCTGGGCCGTGCCCGAATGGATGAAGAAGTTGATCACGCACTGGATGAGGAACATCACCTGCGCGATGACGCCGCGCGGCAGCAACGACAGCGTGCTCGAGGTCCCGTAGAGGATCGTGTCGAGGATCTTCGCGTCCTGCGCGATCACGAGCAGCGCCCGGGCGCAGGCGATGATGAAGACGACGCCGACCATGTCCTTTGCGCCCGTGACGAACGTCCGGGCCACGCGACTCGGACCGAGCCCTCCGGCGAATCCGAGGACGATGCCCATGCCGAGGAACAGCATCGCGATCTGGTCGATGTACCACTTCCACTTCAGGACACCGACCACGAGCAGCACCATCGAGGCGACGAACAGGGCCAGCGTGGCGACGTGGCGAACGTCCCAGCCCCCGCCCTCCTCCGCCTGAATCGTCACGGCCTCGCGTTCGAGGTCGATGTCGCGGACCGGGCTGATCTCCGGGTTCCGCTTCACCCGCCGCGCGTACCACATCACGTACGCCACCATCACGGCGGTGCCGATGATCCACGAGACCACCCGGTAGCCGAGCCCCGAGTAGAGCGGCACGCCGGCGATGCTCTGCGAGATTCCGACCGTGAACGGATTGAAGAAGGCGGCCGCGAATCCGGCGGCGGCGCCGAGGAAGGGGATGGAGACGCCGACGATCGAGTCGTAACCGAGACGCCGCGCCAGCGGGATGAAGATCAGGACGAACGGAATCACCTCTTCCGACATGCCGAAGATCGATCCCGCGAGCGAGAAGATGATCATCAGCACCGGGACGAGGAATCCCTCGAGGTAGGGCCGCCCGGCAATCGTGGCGACCAGGCGCCTGATCCCGAACTCCACGGCGCCGGTTTCCTGGAAGATCCCGAAGCTCCCGCCAATAAGCAGGAGGAAGCAGATGAGCAGCGCCCCGTCGAGGAAACCCTTGATTGGCGACTCGAGCACCATCTGCGGCCCGAGGTAGACCTTCGACACCTGGTGATAGGTGCCGGCCACGGTCACGGTGCGCACGCCCTCGCTGGTCTGCACCTGGACGCGTTGGTACTCGCCCGACGGCACGAGCCACGACACCGCGAGGACGAGGATCACCAGGATCATCACCACGACGAGCGTGTGCGGCATCGCCAGGCGCTTGAGGAACGGCGTCTCGGTGGCCATACCTACTCGAAGGTGCCCGCCCGCCGGGGCACGCGGTCCTTCATCAGCCATTCGCCCTTCGCGATGACGCCGCAAATCTCCAGCGTCTTCGGCTCGAGCAGGACGACATCGGCGTCGGCACCGGCGGCAAGCTGGCCCTTGCGGCCGAGCTTCAGCGCCCGGGCCGGATTCGCGGTGATCACGCGCATCGCGGTCTCGAGCGGCACCTTCTCCTCGCGCACGGCGTCGCGCACCTCGGCGAAGAGGCTGGTCACCCGCCCAATCTCGAGCCGTTTCAGACGGCCCTGTTCGTCGAACGAGGGCAGGCTGCCCTGACCGTCGGAGGTGAACGTGACCCGCGAGATGTCGACGCCGGCCTCCAGCATCATCCGGAGCCCCTTGCTGCACTTGACCTCGCCGTCGTCGATGAACACGGGCGCGCTCGATGTGGTGAGGTCCACCACGCCGCCCGCTTTCGCGAAGGCCACCCCTTCCTCGAACAGCGCAAGGTTGCGGTTGATGTGCGTCGGCACGAACTGGCTGATCGGAATCTCGGTCTCCTCGACAATGCGACGAATCATCGACAAACCGCGAGGCCCATCACCCATGTGGACGTTCACCACGCCGGCCTTGCCAGAGAGGATGCCTCCCCGCCGTGCCTCGGCGACGGTCCTCGAGAAGGCTTCGAAGGTCGGCTGGGTCGACCGGTGATCCGACAGCGCCACCTCACCGACGCCGATGATCTTGTCGATCAGGATCAGGTCGCGCTCGATGCTGCCGGTCAGCGTCTCCACCGGCACGGCGTAGTAGCCGGTGTACATGAACGTGCTGATGCCCTCATCGTCCAGGCCGCGCGCCTTGGCGAGCAGCGCCGCGAGGCTCCGTGTGACGCCATCGGTGCCCAGACAGCCGACGACCGTGGTGATGCCGCCGCGGATCACGTCGGAGAGCGAGAGTTCCGGTGTGCGGGTCGCGTACCCGCCCTCTCCGCCTCCGCCGGTCACGTGGACGTGGCCGTCGATGAAACCGGGCGTGACGATGAACGACGATGCATCGACCGTCTCGCACCAGGACTGCGAGATCTGAATGTCTTGTTGGATCCGGATGACCCGGCCGCCCGCCATCAGAATGTCGGTGCGGCCGGCCGGGTCTGGCGTGTAGAGTTCGGCGTTCTTGAGCAACAACATGTCGGCACTCCTAAGCTCAGCAGAGCTGAGCGGGAGTGTAGCACGCTACTGCTTCTTGCTCCGTGCCCAGGCCTCGGGCGTGAGCTTGACGATCGGGTCGAGCTTCTTCTTCGCGAGTTCCTGGTTCAACGGCACCAGATCCTTGCCGGTCGCCGTGTCGAACTCCGCGGTCCCGGCATCGAGTTCGGCCGCGAGCACGGCCATCCGATCGATTTGCGATTTCGTCGGCCGGCCATCGAAGCCGTTGACGTTGCCGTACAGCGTCCCGAGTTCCTCGCGAAGCCGCTCGTCGCCCGAGATGCCCTCGCCCTTGCTGGTCGCGACGAGCGCCGTGCGCTGCTTCTCCATCCGTGCCGCGTACGCCTCCAGACGCTTGCGCATCGGATCGGCGGCCGCCAGCTTCGAGGCGCGGGCAGTCGCCTGATCGCGGGCGTCCGTGATGCCCTCGATGACGTACGTCGATCGCTCGACGAGCGCGAAGAGCTTGCCGACAACCTCGCCTTGCACCTGACGACCGGCGGCCGTCGCCTTCGATCGCGGGTCGGACACGAGGCGGATCTGCGTGGTGTACGCGTCCTTGCCCTTGATCAACCTGACCGTGTAGGTGCCCTCTGGCGCCCGTGGCCCCATCAGCGCGTAGAGGTTCGGGATGATCCCCGACCCCGCCGCGAACTGCGGCGGCTTGGACCGCATCGGCCATTCGACGCGATTGATGCCCTTGCGTTTGCCGCCCTGAATCGACGCCAGGAGCTTGCCGGTCGAATCGGACACCTCGATCCTCAGATCGCCGAACAGGTGGCGCTTCTTCAGATAGTAGGTGATGAACGCCGCCTCGGACGGGCTCTGACCCACGAACTCGCCGTCGCCGTTGAAGCCGAAGTCCATCGACCCGTTGACCATCACCTGCGGCCTCACGTCGAGGAACGCGGCATCGGCATCGAGGATCGCCGGCGTCAGCTTCCTGAGCGGCGTGATGTCGTCGATGACGTACAACGATCGCCCGTGCGTCGCGAGGATGACGTCGTGGTCGCGGGGATGGATGGCGATGTCGCGCACGGCCACGTTGGCCAGACCGGACGAGTACTGCCCCCACTGCCGGCCGCCATCCACGGAGATGAACAGGCCGAACTCGGTGCCGACGAACAGGAGGTCTCGGTTGACGAGGTCCTCCTTGACCACATGGACATAGCCCTTCAGGTCTGGCGTCGCCAGCGCCTGCCAGGTCTTGCCAAGGTCGGTTGTCCGGAACACGTACGACTTCAAGTCACCGGTCATGTGGCCGTCGAAGGTCACGTAGGCGGCGGCCTCGCCGAAGTGGCTCGGCTCGACACTGCTCACCCACGTGTTCCTGGGCAGACCCGGCACGTGGGCCACCACGTTGGTCCAGGTCTTCCCGCCGTCGCTCGTCACCTGCAGGTTCCCGTCGTCGGTCCCGACCCAGATCACGCTGCCGTTGCTCGGCGACTCGCCGATCGCGAAGATCGTGCAGTGGTTCTCCGCGGTGGAGTTGTCCGGTGTGAGGCCGCCCGAGTCCGTCTGCTGCTGCTTCGCCGGATCGTTGGTCGTGAGGTCCGGCGAGGTCCGCTCCCACGATTCGCCCTTGTCGCTCGATCGGAAGAGGAACTGCGCCGCGTAGTACATCGTCCCCGACTTGGTCGGGCTCATGTGAATCGGCGTGTTCCAGTTGAAGCGATACTTCGGCTCGCCCTTCTGTGGCGAGGGGCTGATGTCCTTGCTCTCGAGCGTCGAGCGCCGGATCCGAAAGAGGTTTCCGCCCTGGATCTCGTCGTAGATGGTGTCGGTGTCGGTGGGATCCGCGAACGCCCAGAACCCGTCGCCGCCCGACAGCGACTGCCACAGCCGATTCGGAATCCCGCCCGATCGTCGCGACGGCCCGAACCACGAACTGTTGTCCTGGAGGCCGCCGTAGACGTTGAACGGGAACTCCATGTCGAAGCTCACGTGGTAGAACTGCCCGACCGGCAGGCTGCCGACGAACCGCCAGGTGGCCCCGCGGTCCTGCGACACGTATACGCCGCCGTCGGTGCCGGCCAGCAACTGCTCGGTGTTCTTCGGGTTCACCCAGAAGTCGTGCACGTCCGAGTGGTAACTGCTCCCGTACATGCCCATGCCGCCCAGCCCGCTGAACGTCTTGCCGCCGTCGTTGCTGACCGCGGCGATCTGCCCCATCTTGTAGATGCGGTGAGGGTTCAGGGGGTCGACGAGCATCCGTGAGAAGTAGAACGGCCGCGAGTTGACGAGACTCGAGTCGTTGACCTGCGTCCACGTCTCACCGTGGTCGTCCGAGCGGTAGAGCGCGGTCTTCTTCGCTTCGACAGTCGCGTACACGATGTTCGGCTTGGACGGGGAGATGGCAATCGCGATGCGCCCGAGGTCTCCGGCCGGCATCCCGTTCTTGATGGGCTGCCACGTGGAGCCGCCGTCGGTCGAGCGATAGAAACCGCTCTTCGGGCCGCCTGAGGTGAAGAAGTACGGCGTGCGGCGCATCTGCCACATGCCGGCGTACATGGTGTTCGGGGACTCGGGATCCATGGCGAGATCGCCGCATCCGACATCCGGCGCCACATACAGCACCTTGTCCCACGACGTGCCGCCGTCCTTCGTGCGGTACACGCCGCGGTCCGCATGGTCGTCGTACAGGTGACCAGTGGCGCAGACGAACACCGTGCTCGCGTCCTTCGGGTGGACGATGATGCGCGCGATGCGCTCGGTGTCGGCCAAGCCGAGCCTCGACCAGTTCTCGCCCCCGTCGGTCGACCGGTACACGCCGTCGCCCACCGACACGCTGTTGCGAACCCATGTCTCGCCCGTGCCGACCCAGAGCGTCTTCGGGTTCGACGGGTCGATGGCGATCGCACCGATCGACTGGTTGTACTTGTCGAAGATCGGCTTGAACTGCAGCCCTCCGTCAACCGACTTCCAGAGGCCGCCGCCTGCGGTGCCCGCGTAGACCGTGAGACGGTCACCAGCAACGGCCTCGATCGCGGCCACGCGACCGCTCATCGACGCCGGGCCGATCGGCCGCGCTTCCAATCCTCCGAACGTGTCCCCATCAATCTTGACGCCCTGCGCCCCCACCGCCGCCGACACGCAGAGCATCGCACCGAGCACCAAAAAGGCGCATCGCAACGAGTGCATCATGTCAGGCTCCTGTTGTCGGGCTACTGTTTGGCCGCCGTGGGCATCTTGAACCGGGCGCCGTCGATCGGCACGTTCAGCTCGGCTTTCTGGATCGTCATCTTCATCTTCTGCGGGCTGCCCTTCGCGCCCTGTTCGACGGCGAAGGGGATCATGATGCCGTTGACCTCCTTGTAGTCGCCGATCGTGCTCTGGCTCTCGATCTCGGTTCCGCGAACCGTCGTCTTGCCTTCGGTCCTGATCTCGAGGTACTGGTCCGCGTCGAGATAGAGGTACCGGGTGTCACCGTTCTTCAGCGTGACCTTGAGCTTCCAGGCGTCGCTGCCCTCGACCTTCTCCTTGCCGATGAGCTCGACCTTGTGTCCCTTGACCTTGTAGTCCACGAGGGGGCCGTCGAAGTCGGCCTGCTCCTCGACCTGCTTGAGCTGGTCTTCGGGCATCGGCTCGGCGTCCTTCCGCCCGCCGAACGGCATGATCTGCCAGCCCGTCTTGCCGTCGTAGGCCTGGCTGCCGGTCATCCCCTGGATGGTGAAGTCGGTGCGCACCAGATTCGGCCGCTTCTGCTCGACGACGAACGGCGCCTCCATGCCGGGCCCGACCGTCATCGTGCCCGTCAACCGGATGGTCTGCACGGCCTTGAGCTTGTCGGCCCCACCGCGGGCCTGCAGGTTCTTGGCAAGAATCTCATCCAGCGTCTGCGCCGACGCGGGAATGGCCACGAGGGCGCCGAGAGCAAGCAGTGCGAACATGCGACGGAGCATCAACGGCCTCCTTGAACTGGACGGGGGAAGGGGAACACGTGAGGACTCACGAGGGAAACGGCCCATTGGATAAAGATACGAGGGGGACATGGGGAAGTTCCACGGGAAAACGAGTGGGCGCCGTCAGGCACTGAGGCGGAGGATCTCCACCAGCATCGCGACGGCCCGCTCCATGTCCTCGACGTGGATGTGCTCGTCGAGCGAGTGCTCGAGGCGCGCGCCGATACCCACGACGCCCATTTCGATGCCGTGGTTGTTGTAGATCGACGCATCGGTGAATCCGCACACGAGCGCCGGCTTCGCTTGGATACCGAGCGTGGCCAGGGCCTGCTGCGCCGTCCGCACCGTCCACGCATCGTCCGCGATGAACGATGCCTGACAGAGGTTGTTGACTTCGACCGTGACCTCGGCACCGACGCTCTCGACTTCACGGCGGATGGCGCGCACCATCTCGTCGGCCACGGCCTGGCCCTTGTCATGTGTGAGGCTGCGGCACTCGGCGGCGAAGGTGCATGAACCGGGCACGCCGTTGCGGATCATCCCGCCGTGGATGATGCCCACGTTGGCCGTCGTTTCGTGATCGAGACGGCCGATCCTGAGCGCAGCGATTGCCTTCGCGGCGGCCTGGATCGCGTTGATGCCCTTCTCCGGCTCCATGCCCGCGTGCGCAGCCTTGCCCTTGATGGTGACGTCGATGGCGAAGTACGACGGCCCGCCCGTGATGATGGTGTCGAGCGTGTCGTTGTCGAGCAGGAATCCGCGCGTTGCGCTGATCTGGCTGAAGTCCAGGTTCTTGACGCCGATGAGACCGACCTCCTCCTGCCGAGAGATCGCGATCTCGATGGGCGGCCGCTTGGGCGCGATGCGCAGCGCTTCGAGCATCTCGGCGATGCCCGCCTTGTCATCCGATCCGAGGATCGTCTGGCCGCTCGAACGGATCACGCCGTCGGAGAGCACCGGTTCGATCCCCTTGCCGGGTTTCACCGTGTCTCCATGACACGACAGGAGGATGGGGTCAGCCTCGCTCTTCCTCGCCTGCAGCTTCGCGATGAGGTTGCCGTACGCGTCGAGGTGCGCACGGGCGCCGATCTCCTCGAGCCGCGGCAGCAGCCACGCCATGAAGCGCGATTCGTCGCCCGATTCACTGTCGACGCGCACCATGTCCATGAACTGCGCGACCATCCGTTCCGTGTCCATCGACGTACCAAAGCGGTCCTGTAGCGCCATTCGTCACCTCCACCCTGCGACGGTCCTTTTGCCCTGAACATAGCACGCCGGATGATTTCCGGACACACGGCTGAGTTTCCTGTATGCGCGAGTCATTGTAGATGGGACTTAATCGAGCTAAGACCTAAGGAATCCCCACACCGACGGGGTGGCATGGATCTGGCTCGTGCATCCGCCCAGGTTCGCCAGAAACACATTTCAGGAGGTGCGGATGCAGGCTCGCTCGCTGCGTACAGCGCGGGTGGCCTCGGTGCTGCTCGGCGTCTGTCAGTTCATCATCGGCCTTCTCGCGGCAGCGCCATCGCTTGCCGCCGAGCCGCCCGGCAACGCGCCGCCTGCGGTCGTCGCGTCACCGTCAAGCCCGGTGCCCTACGCGGCGATCATCGACAAGGCGGCCGCCCGCCTGGGCGTTGACCCCAGGCTGGTGCGCGCGGTGATCCAGGTGGAATCCGGATTCCAGGCTACCGCGCTCTCACCGCAGGGCGCGATGGGCCTCATGCAGTTGATGCCCGGCACCGTGAAGCGCTACGCGGTCGTCGATCCGTTCGACCCGCGCGCCAACGTCGAGGCGGGGATCAGGCATCTCAAGTCGCTGCTCGATCGGTTCGATCTCTCACTGGCTCTCGCCGCGTATCACGCGGGAGAAACGGCGGTCGATCGCTTCGGCGGCATGCCCCCGTATCGCGAAACCCGCACCTACGTCAGCCAGGTCCTCCGATTGATGAGCGGTTCGACGCCAGACTGATTCGACAGCGCGCCGACGCGCACGGCCCTCCCCACCGGTGTTCTGCTACAATCCGTGGCCGGCACGCCTTCTCGACGAGCGACCCAGCCATGGATGATGTGCGGTCTGACCAGACGCTGCGCGCACTGCTCGACCTCGCCCCGGTGACAATCGCACGATTCGATCCCGGCGGGCGTTTCCTCTACGCCAACCGGGCCTGCGCGGCGCTCCTGGGCCTCGAGACCGGCCAGATCGTCGGGAGGACCATTCGCGAGCTCATCGCGCCGGCGTCGGTGGCGACCGTCTGGGAGCAGCACGTCGTACGCGTCATGGACACTGGGAGCACGATCGATGTCGAAGTCGTGGTTTCCCACGAGCCACGGCGAATCTATCGCACCCACTTCGTGCCTGAGCAAGGGGCCGATGGCCGACCGATCGCGGTGTTGGCGTACGCGACGGACGTCACGGAACGCAAGGCCGCCGACGAAGCCGTGCGGTTGTCGGAAGAGAAGTTCGCGAAGGCGTTCCACGCGACCCCGGATGCCATCAACATCAACCGGCTGTCCGACGGCTTGTTCGTCGACATCAACCCGGGCTTCCAGGCGCTGACCGGATATGCCAGGGATGAGGTGATCGGGCGGACGTCTGCTGACGTCAATATCTGGGCCGACCCGGCTGACCGCGATCGGCTCGTGGCGCACCTGGCGCGTGACGGCCAGATGAACGACCTGAAGGCGCCATTCCGCCTGCGGAGTGGCACCGTCCGCGTGGGAATCATGTCGGCCCGCGTGATCACGCTCGACGGCGAACCGCACATCATCTCCGTGACGCGCGACATTCACGATCGTGAGCAAGCTGAAGAGACGCTGCGCCAGCAGGTCGAGGAACTGGCGGCGCTGGCCGCGCTGGGACAGGCGGTCAACGCCACGCTGTCCCTCGACCAGACCATCGTGGCCGCGCTCGACGGCATGTGCCGCGCTGTGAACCCGGACGTCGCGTTCTTCTTCCTGCGAGAGGATGACGGTCTCGTCCTGAAGCACGTGATGCCGGGATCGTCCCGCGCGCGTTTGGGCACGATTCCCGACCATCGTGTCGGCGAGTGCATGTGCGGGCTGGCGGTGAAGGAGAAGCGGTCGCTCTACTCGGCAGACATCTTCGGCGACCCGCGATGTACGTGGGAGGAGTGCAAGCGGGCCGGGATGCGTTCATTCGCGGCGCTGCCGCTGATCAACGGCGACGACGTCATCGGTATCGTGGGACTGGCGTCGGACACCTCACGCGACTTCGAGGGCCGGGCGCGGTTTCTCGAGACGATGACCGGTCAGATCTCGGTCGCGCTCGCCAACGCCCGGCTGTACGACGAGGTGCACCGCGAGCTTGCCGATCGCCAGCGCGCCGAGGCCGAGCAGGGCCGGCTGCAGGCGCAGTTGCTCCAGGCACAGAAGATGGAATCGGTGGGGCGTCTGGCCGGCGGCGTTGCCCACGATTTCAACAACATGCTCAGCGTCATCCTGGGCCACGCCGAACTCGCCGCCGACACGACGGGATCAGAGGCCATCAACGAACATCTCGAGCAGATCCTGTCGGCTGGCCGCCGCTCGGCTGACCTGACGCGTCAACTCCTCGCCTTCGCCCGCAAGCAGGCCATCAGTCCAAGGGTCCTCGATCTCAACGACACCATGTCGGGCATGCTGAAGATGCTCCAGCGCCTGATCGGCGAGGAAATCGCACTCGTCTGGAGGCCCGGGCCGAGTCTCTGGCCAGTGGTGATCGATCCGTCCCAGGTCGATCAGATCCTCGCAAACCTCGTCGTCAACGCGCGCGACGCGATGGACGGCGTGGGCACGCTGGCCATTGAGACCGCCAACACGGTCATCGACGAGGCGTACGGCGCAGACCCTGTCGAGTGCAGCCCCGGCGAGCACGTGCTGCTGGCTGTGAGCGACACCGGCGCAGGCATGACGCGCGAAGTGCTCGACCACATCTTCGAACCGTTCTTCACGACGAAGGCGTCCGGGGAGGGCACCGGCCTGGGATTGTCCACCGTGTACGGGATCGTGAGGCAGAACAACGGGTTCATCAACGCCTACAGCGAGCCCGGGGCCGGTACGACCATGAAGATCTGGCTGCCGCGCGCCGCGACGGCCGCAGCGCTCGATCGATCGGGCGCGACGGCGGTCACGCCGACGGGCACGGAGACGATTCTGCTCGTCGAGGACGAAGACGCGGTGCTCGAATTGGGCCGCTCGATGCTGACGCGGCTCGGCTACCGTGTGCTGGCCGCCCGTTCGCCGCTGCAGGCCGTCCAACTGATCGCCGAGCTCGGTGGGTCGATTGATCTGCTCATCAGCGACGTGGTGATGCCGGAGATGAACGGCCGCGAACTGGCGGCGCGCCTGACGCTGAGCCTGCCGTCGCTGCGGTGCCTCTTCGTGTCCGGCTATACCGGCGACATCATCTCGCACCGTGGCGTACTCGACGGAAGCGTGCATTTCCTGCAGAAACCGTTCTCGCTCCCGGCGCTCGCGCAGGCCGTCCGCCGCGCCTTGGGCGACTAGCCGCCTACCCACCCGCCCGTCTGGCCCACCGCAGCTTGGCGGCGGTCGCACGCGGGTTCGCCCGGCACTCCTCGGGGCTCGGACGCGCCGGCTCGTCGGCGATGGCCGTGTACCAACCTCCCCGCAGACCTGCCTGGAACGCCTTCTTCACGCGCCGGTCTTCGCCCGAGTGAAACGTGATGATGGCCACGCGCCCGTTTTCGAGAAGGCACTGTGGCAGGTGACGGAGGAGCGTGTCGAGCGCACTGAACTCGTCGTTCACCGCGATGCGCAGCGCCTGGAAGACCCGGCGCACACTGTTTTCGCGCGCCTCGTCGGAGACCTGCGGCAGCGCCCGGCGAATGGCGTCGGCCAGCGTCGTCGTCTGCTCGATGAGCCGACCGGCCAGCGCGTCGGCCAACGTGTCGGCATGCGGTTCGTCGGCGCCCTCCAGGAGCAGGGCTGCCAGTCGATCGCGGCTCGTCCGCTGCAGCAGCTCGGAGGCCGATAGGCCACGCGCAGGATTCATGCGCATATCGAGCGGCCCGGCCGCCTTCACGGAGAATCCGCGGTCCGGTGTGTCGAGTTGCATCGACGACACGCCAAGGTCGGCCAGGACGGCGTGCGCCCCCGCCAGGCCTTCTGCGGCGAGGACCTGCGGCAGGCCAGCGAAGTTCGAGCGCCGCGTGACGAACGCCTCGGGGCCGTGGCCAAGGGCACGCATCCGCGCTTCGGTCCGCGGCAATTCCACCGGGTCCACATCGAGGCCCAGCAGCTTCCCGCCAGGTGCAAGCCGCGCGAGGATCGCCCGGGCGTGGCCGCCGTACCCGAGCGTGCAGTCGACGGCCGTCTCGCCGGCCTTCGGCGCGAGCGCCTGCAGCACCTCGTCGACGAGCACGGCCACGTGCGCGCCGGCCGGTGTCTTCCCCGAGGCACGCACCCTGGCCACCGTCTCCGGATATTTCTCGGGGGACAGTTCCTTGTACTTCTCGTGGAACCGGCGCGGATGGGTGCCGCGGTACCGTGGGCGACGCCGATGAGGCGTGGAGGATTCGTCCGTCACAGCTCGTCGTACTTTCGGTTCGAGCCCCGGGCCTTCTCCACCGGATACCGCACCTCGTTCTGGCGGAGCTTCCTGCGCATGGCAGCCGCGAGGTCAATCTTGGAGTTGTCGGCGAGCTCGAAGAGGAGAATCGCGACGTCTGCGATCTCCGATTCGATCTCCGAACGGTGGTCCACGATGCGGCGGTTCGACTGGTCGGGATCCTGCCAGACGAAGTGCTGGAGCAGTTCGCCCGCCTCAGCCGTGATGGCAACGGCCAACTCCTTCGGGTTGTGGAACTGCTTCCAGTCGCGCGCGTCGCGAAACGCGCGAATCTCCGCGGTCAGGGCGTCGATCGTGGTGGGCATGGGAGCGATCCTAACACCGCACGTCCACCAGCCTGGTTCGGCGGTGCCGTTCTGGTAGAATCGCGCCGGATACCATTTTGGGACAGACGCTCGCGCACGACGTCATCGAGTCGAAGCCGGGCGAGGGCGGAATGGGTGTCGTCTGCCGGGCTCGCGACACGCGACATGGCCGACCGGTGCCGGCTGTTCTCTACGTGCCGCCCGACGTCGCAAGGCTCGTCCATCCCCCGGCTGCTCCTCCGCCCGTCTCGTCATCACCCTCGCCCCGAGGAGAGACGTCATGACGCTCCGTTTGTCCATGGTCCTGTCCGTGGTCGTCGCGGCCGCGCTCTCCGGTCAATCCCGGCCCACGACCATGGAAGAGATGCACAAGCTGCATCAAGACTCGAAGGCCTACATCGCGGTGCTGGAGGACCCGGCACGCGACGCGTACCAGAAGCCGCACGAGGTGGTGATGGCGCTCGGCCTGAAGGAGGGTTCGCGCGGCACGCCGGCGCGACCGGGCGTGTCTATGCCATCGACGTCAGCCCGGAGATGATCCTGCACCTCAATCGCCGAATCAGGGACCTGAGCCTCGACAACGTCCGGACGATCCTCTCCCCGCCGGACGATCCCCTGCTGCCGGCCGCGTCGGTGGACCTCGTATTCATCTGCGACACCTGGCACCACATCGATCAGCGCCCGCACTATTTGGCGCTCCTCCGCAAGGTCCTCAGGTCCGGCGGTCAGATAGCCATCGTCGACTACCAGAAGCAGGACACACCGGGCGGCCCGCCGATGGACATGCGCCTCTCACGCGAGGACGTGCAAAAGGAGTTCGAGCAGGGCGGCTTCCGCATGGTCAAGGAGCATTCGTTCCTGCCGTATCAGTACTTCGTGGTGTTCGCGCCAGCGCCGAAACCGAAGTAAAGTCCCCAGGGTGCAGGGGCGGAGGGTGTGATGAAGCAGATTCGTCGAGGCGCGCTGCTGGGGCTGTTGGCAGGTGCGGTGGTCGGCGTCGGCGCGCAGGGGCCCGGGCAGGCGCCCGGCGGCCCGCGTGAAGGCGCATATCTCTATCGGTTCTCGATGCTCCAGGCCGCGCCCGGTCGGCTGGTCGATCTCATCGACGCACTCGTGAAGCAGGCCCCGCTCGTTGCCGCAAGCGGTGACGAACTGCCCTTCATCGTCCGGCACTCACAGGGCGACCATTGGGACCTGCTCGTCGTGTATCCGATGGGCAGCCTCGCCGAGTTCTACGGCCGTGACCGCGTGGCCAGACGCGCGGCGGTGGCCGGCACGGGCGGCAGCGATCCGACAACGCTCGCCCGCCAAGTCCGTGCAATGTTCTCGTGGCAGGAAGATCTGTTTGTCGCGGGTCCGCCCGTCGAGGCATTCCGGGCGAACGTAAGCGGAATGGGACTGCTGCATTTCGAGATGATGCAGGCGCTTCCAGGCCGGTTCGACGATCTCGTCCAGGAGCGACGCATGGAGAATGCCTTCAACGAAGCTCGCGGACGGGGCCAGACGCTCATCTTCACGCGTGAACAGGGTGCGGCGTGGGACGTGGTGACACTGGGGGCCTACCGGAACTGGCGACACTATGCCGAGAGTGAAACCATCCCACCGGAACTCGCCGAGCAGGCGGCCCGCAAAGCCGGATTCGCCGGCGTCGACCTCGTCGGGCCCTACATGCGGACGCTCATCTCGACGCACCGGGATACCTTGGGGCCGCCGGTCCCGGCGCCCGGACGATAGCCGTTGGCCCCGGTACCAGGACCCGCCGGACGAACGCCCTGCCGACAGCGTCGTCGCGTGTGTTGGCAATAGCGCGGGTGCTTACGCCGTCCGGCGAGCGAGTGCAAAGAGCGACGTACCGCTTCTCGCGCGCCCGCTAAGGGTCAGCTTGGTCTCGGCCTTTGCGATCGCAGCGAACGCCCACGAAAGTGGAGGTCGTGGCGCTCTGACGTAACGCTCGTAGATGGCATCCGGACGCTCACCAACGTGACCCTTGCGACGCCTCCGCTGCCACCGCAGGAGCGGGACGAACGTCCGCCCCCACCAGAGCATCTCTTGGACTTCCAGCCCGGTGCCTTCGCATGCGCGGCGCAGCATTGTCTCGTCGTACCGTCTCCGATGCCCCTGCACCTCGTCGAATTCCGAGAACAGTTCCTGGAGTGCAGGAACGCTCAGCACGACCAGGCCGCCGATCTTCGCCAGGGCCGCCACGTTGGCAACGGCCGACCGGTCATCATCGATGTGTTCGATGACGTCGAGCGCAAGCACGGCATCGAACCTGGGGTGATTCTGCGGCGGCTTCTTCGTGAGGTCCGCCAGAATCAGGCGGCGCGCCCGTTGGTCGAGACGTTCGAGTGCCCGGGTCGAGACGTCGAGGCCCGTCGCGCTGAACCGACGACGCTCCAAAGCAGCCAGCGTGACACCCCATCCACATCCGGCGTCCAGGACGTCGGCCGGCGGCATCACGAACGCACGGTCCAGCAAGGCGAGGGTGAGCCGCGCGCGCGCCTGCCACCAGGGATGTCGCTCGATCTCGCCGGCGAGGCGGACGAGCATCTCCTCGTCCATGCCTGCGCCTGCATCACCGACCGACCAGCGCTCGATCATGATGGCCGTGGCCCGGACGGTGGGATTGAAGCGTCCCGACCGGTCGAAATCACGCCGGTCCGCCTGACATCGGCAGTGATGTAGCCCGGCCGTCCCTTGGCTTCCAGGAAGATCCTCCGCAGATACTCGCCGATGATGCCGAGGCTGAGGAGTTGCACGGACGCCATCACCAAAACGACGATCATGAGGCTGGCCCAGCCCGGCGGCGTCGTCTTCATGACGAAGAACCCGGCGAGCGCCCACGCAATCAGCACGACCGACACGGCGGCAAACACCAGGCCGCAGTAGGTTGCGATCAACAGGGGACGGCCGCTGAAGCCGACGAGTCCATCGAGCGCGAGGTGCACGAGGCGGCGGAGTGTGTACTTGGGCCGACCTCGGAAGCGTTCCGCGCGCGGACACTCGACGCCCACCTGACGGAAGCCAACGAATGCCCTCAGGCCGCGGACAAACCGGTTCCGTTCCGGCAGGCTGCGGAGCGCAACCACGACCCGGCGGTCCATCAGCGAGAAGTCGCCACTGTCGAGCGGGATCTCCAGTTCGCTCACCCACCGCAGCAATCGATAGAAGGCGCGGTACGCCATTCGCTTGAGGAGGGATCCCTGCCGTCTCGAGCGGACCGCGTAGACGACGTCCGCGCCTGATCTCCACGCTGCCAACAGGCGGGGGATCGCCTCGGGCTCGTCCTGCAGATCGCCGTCCATGACAACCGTGGCCCGCGCTTCGGCGTGCTCGAGGCCGGCGCAAATGGCAGGCTGGTGGCCGAAATTCCTGCTGAGATGAACGACCGTCACCCGGGGATCCGACTCGTGCAGACCGTCCAGCGTCGCGCCGCTGCCGTCGGTGCTACCGTCGTTGACGAAGATGATCTCGTGGGAGGTCGAGGACACGGTGAGGACCGCAGTGAGGCGCCGATACAACTCGGCCAGGTTCTCGCTCTCGTTGAAGACGGGAATGACCACGTCGACCTCCGCCCGATCGCGCTCACTCATCGGCCGACTCCCTTTGCGGGCACCGACCCGGCGGGCCCGGAGGCGGAACGGAGGAGCACCAACTTCGGTGCTCCCACGTCTACTGCCCAAAATCGCAGCGCCGTCACGTCAGGTCCGCAGGATGCGGTCCCGCTCCACCCGTAGTTGATGCCGGGTGAGGCGTTCAATGCGGCCGCCGCGTCGGGCCGCGACTGGGACGGGAACAGCACCGTGCAGGCGACGTCGCGCCCATTGGCGGTTCGCGCCGTCACCAGTACCGTATCACACGCCTCCTGCCGCCCCGGCAGGTAGCACCATCCGGCCGCCGCTACTCCGCCCCCGGCCTGCGGGACGACCGTGTCGACCCAGCCGACATCCTGCCTGAGCGATTCGTCGCGCGCCACGGCCGACAGGTCGCGGAACAACGGGGGACGGACGTACCCACGGTGGTCGAGCCATCGTCCGAGCCAACGCGTGGAACCGTCCGAACTGCCGTACCAAATGAGACGCTTGATATCCGGCTGGGGAGTCACATCGATCAGCCAGAGCGCTGCCTTCGCTTGCAGTCGTTCGGTGTGGAGCTTCGGGTACTCTGGAAACGCGGCCGTCGAGGCAAGTGCATGCAGCAACATGAACCCGACGCCAGCCGCAGCACCACAGAGAACGGCCATCCTCCGCAGCACCGTTCCGGGTCTGATGGCATCCGTCCGGGTCAGGAGCAGGGCCACGATGTGGAGCAGGCCGACATGAACCCACAACGCAAATGCGACATAGCGGGGCGCGAGGGAGTAGCTCGGAGAGAATCCCAACCGCCCTGCGACGATGAGCACACCAGAGAGCAATCCAAATCCCAGAAAGGCAAGCCACGGCGCAGCGGCGGCCAGCAGTCCCTGAGCACGGCGATGTCTCACCAGGACGCCAAGCACCGTCGCCGCCACGGCGAGTTCGACTCCACCGAACAGCGCCGGCACGGCGACGTGGCTCGGCGACCCGTCGTAGACGGACGAACCGAAGTACAGAAGAAATGCCCGAACCGCATCCCAAGGATGCTCCAGCGCGATGGTCATCTTCGGATGCCACGGCGGTCGCTGGTAACCGTGGAAGTAGGCCCACGCGGCGAGCACGCCGCAGCCGACCCAGAACGCCACCGCCGCGATGCCAGCGTGCCGGCGCAGACGAGCGGGGCGTCTCGAAATCTCAACCGATTCCACGACCAGCGGAACGAAGATCCACAGGCTGAGCCCGTTCGAGAAGGAGTACATCCCGACGACACAGCACAGCGCGGCGACAACGCGCTTCGCCCACGCCCGCCAGCCAGAGTACGCCACCAGGATCCCAAGCGCCAGGCACAAAGGCGGCACGAACACGATGAACTGGATGCCCCACAGGGGGTTCTGGTATTGGACGAGCGAATAGAGCATCAGCGACGTACCGGCAAGAACGAGCAGGCGGATCTGAAGCGTCGTCTTGAGCGTCTGTCGGGCCACGAAATACAGCGCGGCCAGCAGCGCAGCCATGATGCCCTGCTGAAGGAACAGCTCGGCCTTGACGTTCCAATTGGTGAGGAGCGCGAGCCCGAAGATCACCAGCTTTGGAAACGGCAGTCGGCTCTCGTTGACCTGGCAGAAGAGATCGCTCCATTCCCATTGTGCGGACACCAACTTCCTGAACACAAGGACCATGTGCCAGGAATCGTGCACCGGGACGTCCACGCCGTAGCGCCAGACGACCCATAGCATCAAGGCGGCTGGTGCACAAGCCAGGCAAACGAGCGCCGCGGTCTCGCCGCGTTGACGGTGTGGCCCTGTCGTGTCGGCGGGCCCGATTGCAGGAGATTCGGTCGTAGGCCTCATGGGTCGCTCAGTCTCCGCTATGCGATGCGCGGTTGTCAATCGCCGAAGCGGTCGGCACTCCGAGCCCCAGGAGTGCCCGGACCGGGGCTATACTCACCCCTCATGAGCACGCTTGACCGTCGCGAGTTCCTGGCGAGCGTCGCGGCCGGTGTCGCGGCCGGCACGGTTCCGCTCGCCACCGAAGGCGGGACCATGGCCGCAACGCCCGGGCTCGAACAGCCGGCGCCGAAGGCCGCGGACGGCCTCGCCCAGCCCGCGTTCCGTCCGCTGCCGCTTGGTGCGGTGCGGCCCCGTGGCTGGCTGCAGCGCCAGTTGAGGATTCAGGCCGACGGCCTCACTGGACACCTCGACGAGTTCTGGCCGGACGTCGGCCAGAGCCAGTGGTTCGGGGGCACTGCGGAAGGCTGGGAGCGTGCGCCCTACTGGCTCGACGGCGCCATCCCGCTCGCGTGGCTGCTCGACGACCAGCCGATGAAGACGCGCCTCTCGCGCTACGTCGACTACATCGTCGCGCACCAGCGCGCCGACGGCTGGTACGGTCCGTACCCCGAGGATGCCGTCGCGAAGCGGTACGACATGTGGGCGATCCTCCTCGCCAACAAGGTGCTCGCCCAGTATCACGACGCGACCGGCGACCGACGCGTCCTCGACGCTGTCGTCCGAAGCCTGCGCGCGGTCCACGCCGGCCTCGATCGCACGCCGCTCTACGGCTGGGGCAAGTTCCGGTGGTACGAAGGGGTCGTCGCCACCCTCTACGCATACGAGCGGACGCACGAGCCGTGGCTGCTCGACCTCGCGCGAAAGCTCCGCACGCAGGGCGTGGATTTCCAGAAGCTGCTCGCAACCAACGATCTCGCGGTCCCGACGCCGCGCCGCGGGCTGTGGAAGTGGACCAAGCACGTGGTCAACACGGCGATGGCCACCAAGGCCTCGGCGCTGAGCTGGCGCCTCGATCAACGCCCGACCGATCGCGCGTTCGCCACGGCGATGATCGAGTTCCTCGACAGGCATCACGGCCAGGTCACCGGGATGTTCTCCGGCGACGAGTGCCTGGCGGGCAGAAACCCGCTTCAGGGCACCGAGCTCTGCTCGGTCGTCGAGTTCATGTACTCGCTCGAACACCTCTTCGCGGTCTTCGGCGACCCGGTGTTCGGCGATCGCCTCGAGCGCGTCGCGTTCAATGCCCTGCCGGCGACGTTCGCGCCCGACATGTGGTCGCATCAGTACGACCAGCAGGTCAACCAGGTGCAGTGCACGATCAACCCGGACCACCACTGGACGACCAACGGACCGGAGTCGAACCTCTACGGCCTCGAGCCCAACTTCGGATGTTGCACGTCGAACATGCACCAGGGGTGGCCGAAGTTCGTCGCACACCTGTGGATGAAGACTCCGGACGAGGGTCTGGTGGCAGCAGCGTGGGCCCCGTGCCTCGTCGAGACCCGCCTGCGCGACGTCCCCGTGTCCATGACGGTGGAGACCGACTATCCGTTCAGGGACATCATCAAGGTCACGGTCGCGCCCGGCGATCCCGTGCGCTTCCCGCTCCTGCTCCGCGTGCCGGCGTGGGCCGTGGGCCCGTCGGTGCGCGTCGGGTCAGGCCCGGAACAGCCGATGGCTCCGGGCACGCTGCACCGAATCGAGCGCGAGTGGACCAAGCCCGTGGACCTCACGCTGCGCTTCCCGATGCACGCGAAGACCTCCGTGCGCTACAACGAGGCCGTGGCCGTGGAACGCGGCCCGCTCGTGTACTCGCTGCAGATCGGCGAGGAGTGGTCCCGCGTGAACGCCGACAAGCCGCACCGTGAGTTGCCGCACGGCGACTTCGACGTGCGCCCGACGACGCCGTGGAACTACGGGATTGTCGTGGACGACGGGCCTCAGGGCGACAGCCTGACGTTCTTAGAGCGCCCCATCGGCGAACGGCCGTTCTCACCAGGCGGCGCGGGCGTGGTGGCGACGGCGAAGGCGCGGCAGATCCCGAGCTGGAAGCTGAGCGCCGGCTGGGCCGGCGAAATCTCGCCACCCGACGTCGCGTGGTCGGACCCGGGAAAGGCCGTCACCGACCAGCCGGTGACCGAGGTGACCCTGATCCCGTATGGCTGCACGAACATCAGGATCACGGAGTTCCCAAGGGTTCGCCGGCCGTAGCCCGCGTCGGATCCCCCGATGGAGCTCCCGGGCGGCGGCCGGGGAATTCGGCTTCAGGGAGGTTCCGCCATTGCGGTTTGAGCGATATAATTGTCGGCAACCGTGCAGGCATTCGTCGGACATCACGCGTCCTGATGCCTGTTGTCGATATTTTTTTCTGCGTCGATGACCTCCGTTTTCCGCTCGGGTGCGTCGTCTGCCCCGGGCCGACCAACTCATTAGCGCTGAGGAGTAGTGCTCATGCCCAAGTACAAGATCGCGTGGCTCCCCGGAGACGGCATCGGCGTGGACGTCATGGAGGCGGCCCGCATCATCCTCGATCGGATCGCCCTGGACGCCGAGTACATCCACGGGGACATCGGCTGGGAGTTCTGGCGGACGGAGGGCGACGCATTCCCGGCCCGGACGATTGAGTTGCTCAAGAACGTCAACGCGGCGATGTTCGGCGCGATCACCTCGAAGCCGGCCAAGGCCGCCGAGGCGGAGCTCGTCGAGTCGCTGAAGGGGAAGGGGCTGCAGTACCGCTCGCCGATTGTCCGGATGCGGCAGACATTCGATCTCTACAACTGCCTGCGCCCGTGCAAGGCGTACCCGGGCAACCCGCTGAACTTCAAGGAAGGCCTCGACTTGGTGATCTTCCGCGAGAACACCGAGGACCTCTACTCCGGCGTCGAGTTCGCGCCGGTGCCGGCGGAACTGGCGGCGACGCTCGGTAAGCTCAGTAAGGCCTTTGCGCCGTTCCAGTCGCTCGACGCGAACGACTACGCGGTGTCCTGCAAGATCAACACGCGGAAGGGCTCCGAGCGCATCGCGCGTGCCGCCTTCGAGTTCGCCAGGAAGTTCGGCCGCAAGAAGGTCACCGTAGTGCACAAGGCCAACGTCGTCCGTGCGACGGACAATCTCTTCCTCGAGATGGCGCGCTCGGTCGCGAAGGGTTTTCCCGAGATCCAGATGGACGAGGCCAACGTCGACGCCCTGACGATGTGGCTGCTGAAGAACCCGTTCAACTATGACGTGCTCGTCGCGCCGAACCTCTACGGCGACATCGTGTCCGACCTGTGCGCGCAGATGGTCGGCGGCCTGGGCTTCGGCTGCTCGGGCAACATCGGCGAGAAACTGGCGGTGTTCGAGCCGACGCACGGGTCGGCGCCGAAATACGCCGGGCTGTACAAGGCGAATCCGATCGCAACGATCCTGACCGCCAAGATGATGCTGGACTGGCTCGGCGAGGTCGAGAAAGCGACGCGCCTCGAGAAGGCCGTGGCCGCCGTCATCGCGGAGGGCAAGGTCCGGACGTACGACATGGGCGGGAAGGCCACGACGCTCGAGATGGCCGAGGCGATCGCGGCGAAGCTGTAGCCGCACAAAGGAGATCGAACATGGCGGGTATGACAGTCGTGCAGAAGATCCTGGCGCGGGCGACGGGCCGGGCCTCGGTGGACGTCGGCGAGGTCGTCGAGCCGGCCGTCGACCTGGCCATGTCCCACGAGAACGCCGCGCTGGTCATGAACCAGTTCGAGGACGTGTTCAACGGGACCGGCCTCGACGCGAAGGTCTGGGATCCGTCGAAGCTGGCCATCATCTTCGATCACCGCGTGCCCGCGGAGAGCTCGAAGACGGCCACCAATCAGAAGAAGATCCGCGGGTTCGTGGCCAAGCAGGGGATCGCCCGCTTCCACGACATCCGCGCGGACGAGGGCGGAATCTGTCATCAGATCCTGACGGAATACGGCTATTCCCGTCCCGGCATGGTCGTCGTCGGCACCGACAGCCACACGACGACGCACGGGGCGATGGGAGCCTTCGCCTTCGGCATCGGGGCCACGGAGATGGCGGGCGTCTGGGCCCTCGGCACCATCTTCAACGTCGAGGTGCCCGGAACCATCAAGGTCGTGGTCAACGGCGTGATGTCGCCCCACGTGCTGCCGAAGGACCTCATCCTCCATGTGGTCGGCAAGTTGACGGCCGAGGGCGCGAATTTCAAGGTCATCGAGTTCCACGGCGACACGATTCGACGCATGCCGACATCGGGCCGGCTGGTGCTGTGCAACATGTCCGTCGAAGCCGGCGCGACGGCGGGCATCGTCCCGTGCGACGACGAGACGCTGCGGTACCTGCGCGAGGACGCTGGCGTGACGGACCCGACTGACGCGGTGAGGCCGGACGCCGACGCCGTGTACGACCGGGTGCTCGAGATCGACGCGGCCTCGCTGGGTCCCCAGATCGCGTGCCCACACACGGTTGACAACGTCAAGCCGGTTGGCGACGTGGCCGGTACGACGGTGAACCAGATCGTCATCGGGTCGTGCACGAACGGCCGGCTCGACGACCTCGAGATCGCGGCCGGCATCCTGCGCGGCCGCAAGGTGGCGCGCGGGGTGCGGATGATCGTGTTCCCGGCCTCGTGGCGGATCTACCGGGCCGCGATGAAGCAGGGTGTCCTCGCGGACCTCGTGGACGCGGGCGCCGTCGTGATGAACCCGGGGTGCGGATGCTGCCTCGGCATCCACCAGGGCGCGCTCGGCGACGGTGAGGTGGCGCTGTCCACGACGAACCGGAACTTCAAGGGACGGATGGGCAATCCGAAGTCGGAGGTCTATCTCTGCTCGCCGGCAGTGGCGGCGGCCTCCGCGCTGACGGGTGTCATCACCGATCCGAGAGCCTGAGAGAGAGGAACAGCCATGGCAAAGGTCGTGTTGAAAGTCGGAGATGACATCTCCACGGACCACATCTACCCGGGTCGCTTCATGGCGACCGTGCTGCCGTCGGAGACGCCGCAGTTCGCGTTCGCCGATTTCGAGTTCAACGCCCGCCTGAAGTCGGGCCAGGTGGAACAGGGCAGCGTGATCGTGGGCAACAACAACTTCGGCTGCGGGTCGTCGCGGGAGCAGGCGGCGTCGTGCCTGAAGGGCTACGAGTTGACCGTGATCGCCAAGGGTTTCGCGCGGATCTTCCTGCAGAACTCGTGCAACCTCGGCCTGAGGACGATCATCTGCCCGGCAATCGAAGCCTCGGAAGGTGATGAACTGGAGATCGGCGAGACCAAGGTCGTGAACAAGACCACGGGCCGCACGTTCGCGATCGAGCCGCTGCCCAAGGCGCGGCAGGCCATCATCGACGCCGGCGGGCTCATCGCCTACACGCGCCACCGCGTGTTGCAGAAGTACGGCAAGGCGTAGGTAACGTTCGATGTGCAGGGGCGCGACGGCTTGCGCCCCTGCAGTGCCTCCTGGCCAGCCCTCGATTCCGGACGGCTCGAAGCCCGCCTCCATCCAGCGTCAGTCGAGCGTAGGCCTCGACTTCGGCTCGTCGAGGCGCGGCGCTTCACCGATCTCACGGGGCCGTCTCGAACGTTGCCAGTCCCTTCAGATTCCCACGCCCGCACCTGGCGTCAGCGGGTTGCCGCGGATGCGCCCTGGATCCCCGCGAAGTGGTCGGCGATCCACTCGATCCACCGCCGCTGCACGTCGCGCTGGTGCACCGGGTCAGCCGCGTTGTGGCCGGCCAGCGGATAGGCGATGAATCTCGTCTCCACGCGGTTGTCCTTCAGCGCGTGGTAGAGCTTGTAGGACTGCGTCACGGTGACGCGGTAGTCGCCCGTGTTCGACATGACGAGGGTCGGCGCCGTGATCTTCGTCGCGTACGTGATCGGCGACTGTGCGCGGTACGCGTCCATCAGCGCCCCGGTCCACGGCGAACCGCCGAACGAGCCCGCCCCGCCGACGTTGCCGTCGTTCAGGTTGTACTGGTCGAGCCAGTCGGTGACGGCCGCTCCCGCGACGGCGACGGCGAATCCGGGGTAGTGCCCCGCCAGCCACGTGGTCATGTAGCCGCCGTACGACCAGCCGGACACCGCCACGCGCGCCTCGTCCACCACGCCGCGCTTCTTGACCGCCGCGACACCCGCCATGACGTCGCGCCCGGGACCATCGCCCGCGTCATTGAGGATGGCACTCTGGTACGCATTGCCGAGGTGGTCGCTGCCACGGTAGTTCGGCTGGAAGACGATCCACCCTTGCGAGGCGAAGATCTGGGCCTGTGACGAGAACGCCTCCAACGAGGCCGTCCGCGGGCCGCCGTGGACCACGAGGACGAGCGGGTACTTCCTGCCGGGCGTGAAGTCCGGCGGGTAGGTGAGAATCCCGTTGTGCATGAACGCGTCCGACTTCCACTCGATCACTTCCGAGCGCCCGAGGCTCATCGCGGCGATGTCGGCATTGAAGTCCGTCAGCTTCCTCGGTGCGGTCGAGGCCGAAGCCATGTAGTACAGTTCCGCAGGCGTTCTGGGGTCGCTGCCGGCGAACGCGATCGACCCGGCGCGACCGACGGTGACGTCCACCCAGAACGACGAGGCCGGGCTCACGGTCCCGAGATCCAACCTGCGGGCCGCGCCGACGAGCGGTTGCAGCCACAAGGAGACGCGTGAGCCGTCGTTGCCGCCGACGAGGAGCGACTGTCCATCAGGCATCCAGATCGAACGCGCGAGATTGCGATCGATCGAGCGGGTGAGACTTCTGCCGGCGCCGCCTGCGACCGGGACCACGTGCACCTCGTTGCCGTTCGACCGTGCGCCGTCCCGCGGGTACCAGTACGCGATCTGCGTCCCGTCGGGCGAGAAGCTCGGATACCCCTCGAACTTCTCCCCTCGCGCAACGGCACGGATCGCGCCGTTACCGACCTCCACCACCTGGGCGGTGCTCTGCCCGCGGTCTCCCGAGTGCGCGCTGGCGGTCCGCACGAACGCCAGCAGCTTTCCGTCGGGTGACCACGAGAGCGGCGACGCCGGCGCGCCCGGGGGAAACGCGACGGGAAGGCTCCACGTGCCGCTCGTCAGGCGACGCGGGGAGCCGCCGTCGGCCGAGACGAGCCAGATGTGCGTCGACGTCGGAGCGGCCGTCGTCAGGAAGTTGTCGTTGGTCACCTCGAACGAGTGGTTGAACCGGTCGGCGCCCTTTCGCTGCTCTGGCTCATCGGCCGTGGCGTATGCGACCGTCCTGCCGTCGGGCGACCAGGCGAACTGCTGGACGCCGGTCGGCGAGTTGGACAGCCGGCGTGCATCGCCCCCGGCCATCGGCATCACGAAGATCTGGAGGGCGGCGTCGCGGCCGCTGCCCGACAGCGCGAGGAAGGCGAGGCGATCGCCGGTGGGCGACCAGCGCGGGTGGGCGACGCTCCGGCGGTCCACGGTGAGCGGGCGACGGGCGAGGCTGGCGATGTCGACGAGCACCAGTTCGCTGTCACTGCGATTCTCCTCGTAGTTCGGGCGGGCCACCACCACGACGATCGACTGGCCATCGGGAGAGATCTGCGGATCCGACACCCGCACCAGCCTGCCGAGATCGTCCAACCGCATGGGCCGGGTCCCGGCCGCGGCCGGGGACACCAGCGCGGCCACCAACACGAGAGCAGAGAAGACGGAGATCGCGTGTCGCTTCATGGTGTGCCTCGAAGGGGCGGGGTTGATGCGCGATGATACACGGCCGCCGCGCCGGCGGCCCCGCGGTCACTTCCGGAAGTCGAACGGCGGCGTCGCGCCCGCGACCGACGTGTACTTGAATGCCGCCCCGCCCCGTTTCTGCAGGAACTCCTCCTTCGCCTTCGCAAGCGTCGCGGGGTTCTGCATCAGGTCGGTCACCGTCAGCGCCATCGTCTTGGCCGCCACGAGCATCCCCTTCGCCCCGATGGACATGCCGGCGCAGGCGACAGCCTGCCAGCTGTGCGCGGGCACCCCCGGCGAGAAGGTCGCGGCGCCCATCTGCGCGGTCGGCACGTTCCAACTGACGTCACCCATGTCGGTGGACGCCGACCCGACGAGGCCGGTCCTCATCGGCTGCACTGCCTTCTGGGCGCCCATCGGCGTGGCGGGGCTGATCAGCGTGGCGCGAATCTTCTCCGCGAAGGCCTGTTCGTCTGGCGTGTAGTCGAAGCCGCCGACGCGCTGCAGACTGCGATACTGGACGGCCGACAGGGTTTCGTTCGGCAGGACGTTCCAGTACGACGTGATGACCTCGTGCTCGACGCGCGTGCCGGTGCCCATCGCCGCCCCCTCGGCCGCCTTCAGGATGCGGTCCCAGATGCCCTCGAGCGTACGCATGTCGGGATGCCGCGCCTGGTACTCGCCCTCGGCGTAGTCGGGCACGATGTTCGAGGCGACGCCGCCCTTCTTGATGATGTAGTGGATGCGCGTCTCCTGCGGCACGTGCTCGCGCATCATGTTGATCATGTAGTCGAAGGCCTCCACCCCGTCGAGGGCGGAGCGGCCGCGGTCGGGCGACGCGGCGGCGTGAGCAGCCGTGCCGTAGAACCGGAACGTCGCGGCGATCGTCGCGAGCGAGCTGGCCGGGTTCGCCTGGTTCTGGTCTCCGGGATGCCAGCCGATGACGGCATCGACGTCGGAGAACAGCCCCGCGCGGACCATGTAGACCTTGCCGCCGCCGCCCTCCTCCGCCGGCGACCCGTAGTAGCGCACGGTGCCGGCGCGGTGTCCCTGCTGCAGCCACGCCTTGACGGCGATCGCGGCCGCGGCCGACGCGGTGCCCAGCAGGTTGTGGCCGCAGCCGTGCCCGGGGGATCCGACCGTGACGGGACTTCGCGCCGGGTCTCCGGCGCGCTGTGACAGCCCGGGCAGCGCGTCGAACTCGCCCATGAGCACGATCACGGGCTTCCCGCTGCCGTAGGTGGCGGTGAAGGCCGTCGGCATGCCGGCGGCTCCCTTCGACACGGTGAAGCCCGCGTCCGCCAGGGTCTTCTGCAGCAGGGCGCTGCTCCGCTCCTCCTGATAGCCCAGTTCCGCGAAGTCCCAGATCTGCTTCGCGACCGCCGCGTAGCGGTCCTTGTCCGCGTCGATCGACGCCAGGATGCCGGCGGCCGGGTCGGGGAGCTGCTGGGCCGATCCCGCCAGCACGGCGACGACGACGAGGGCGGCGGCAGTCAGGGTGCGTGTCAGCATGGATCCTCCGGCGAGACCACCCGGCATCCGCGGGATGCGGCATGGTCGGTGGAATGGCGTTCCGGCACGTGATGCTCGCGAGCGGCGCCAGCGCGCGATCGGCAGCCGCCTTCTGGAAGGCGGCGAGGTCGGCCGGCGCGCGGTCCTTCGCGAGCAGCGCGGCTGTCTGCGACATCCTACCGGATCCCGCGCCGATCGGTTTCGGCAATCGGCCGGCCCCGTTCACCACGTATCAGTCGAGCGTGGGCATCGACTTCGGTTCGTCGTCGTGGATCCCTGTCGTGAACGCCAGGGTGAGTAGCGCCTGCTGCTCCATCTGATGCGCCTTCCCGGAGCCGGTCGCCGGGCTCGCCGAGGCGCGGCGCTTCACGGACGTCACACCGGGATGCCGGACGATCGTCCGGAGCCTGGGCAGCACGTAGAAGTGCGCCCCCATGTTCTTCGGCTCCTCCTGCACCCACGTCACCTCGCGGGCTTCCGGATACCGGTCGAGCGCCTTCGTCAGCGGCGTGGCCGGGAACGGGTACAACTGTTCGAGGCCGAGAATCGCGGTGCTCGTATCGCCGCGGCGTCTCCGCTCGGCGCGAAGCTCGTGCAGGATCTTCCCGGTGGCCACCAGGATCCGGCGTGCGTCCGCCGGAACCTCGTCGTCCAGGAGCACGGTCTGAAAGCGTCCCTGCGCCAGTTCCTCGATTTCAGACGACGAGCCGGCATGGCGCAGCATGCCCTTCGGCGTGAAGACGACGAGCGGCTTGCGCCAGGCCCGCAGCGCCTGTCGTCGCAGCATGTGGAAGTACTGCGCCGCGGTCGACGGCTGGCAGATCTGCAGGTTGTCCTCGCCGGCGAGTTGCAGGAACCGCTCGATGCGAGCGCTCGAATGCTCGGGACCCTGCCCCTCGAAGCCGTGGGGCAGGAGCAGGACGAGTCCTGACAGCAGGCCCCACTTGTCCTCACCCGCGCTCAGGAACTGGTCGATGATGACCTGCGCGTTGTTCGCGAAGTCGCCGAACTGCGCCTCCCACAGCACGAGCGCCTCGGGATAGTCGCGGCTGAACCCGTACTCGTACGCGAGCACCGCCGCTTCCGACAGCGTCGAGTTGTAGATCTCGCAGCGCGCCTGGTCCGGAGAGACATGCGCGAGCGGCATGTACTTCTGCTCGGTCTCGACGTCGATCAGCACGGCGTGCCGCTGGTTGAACGTCCCGCGTTCGCTGTCCTGCCCGGTGAGCCGGATCGGCAGACCACGAACCAGCAGTGTCCCGAAGGCCAGGGCTTCGGCCATCCCATAATCGAGCCGGCGCCGGCCAGCCCCCATTTCCGCTCGCTGCTCGAGCAGCTTCCTCACCTTCGGATGGATGTGGAAACCCTCCGGCCAGGTGGTGATCCCCGCCGCAACGGCCCGCAGTTCGTCGATTGGCGCGCCCGTGTCGACCTCGAACGACGCGTGGTGGCAGCCCCCCTGGTACGGCGCCCAGTAGCCGGGAAGCTGCGCCAGCGCCACGCGCGCCTCGACCTTCTTGCCGTCTTCCTGCGCCTGGTTGTACTCGGCGCGCACCCGGGCGGCGGTCGCTGTCCCATCGAGGCCGGTGCGGTCTGCGAACACCCTCCAGAGAGGCGGGTGGTCCTTGATCGCCTTGTACATCAGCGGCTGCGTGATCGTCGGGTCGTCCACCTCGCTGTGCCCGTGACGTCGGTACCCAATCAGGTCGATCACGACGTCGCAGCCATACGTATACCGGAACTCGGTGGCGAGGCGGGCCACGCGCGCAACCGCCGGAAGGTCCTCGCCGTTCACATGGAAGATCGGAATTGGCAGGCGGCGGGCGATGTCGGTGGCAAACGGCGACGCGTGCAGCTCGCGGTCGGAGGTCGTGAATCCCAGTTGGTTGTTGGCGACGATCTGGATGGCGCCACCAACCGTGTACCCGGGCAGGCTCGAGAAGTTGAGGGCCTCGGCCGTGATGCCCTGCCCGGCGAACGCCGCGTCGCCGTGCAGGACGATGGGCACGATGCGGGCCCTCGAATCGTCGCCTTCCCTGGTCTGGCGGGCCCTCGTCCGGCCGACGGCGACCGGGTAGACCGCCTCGAGGTGGCTCGGGTTCGACACGAGCTTGACGCGGAGGTCGCGTCCACCCAATGTGTGATACGTGCCGGTGGCGCCCATGTGGTACTTGACGTCGCCGCTGCCGAGCACGCTCTTCGGGTCGATGTCCTCGAAGCCCGCGAACACGTCGGTCGGCGCCCGTCCCACGATGTGGACCATGACGTTGAGTCGGCCGCGATGGCTCATCCCGATGAGCGCCTCCTCGAGGCCGTGGCCCGACCCGGTTTCGAGCACCTCGTCGAGCAGCGGAATGAGTCCGGTCACGCCCTCGAGCGAGAACCGCTTCGAGCCGGGATAGCGTCCGTGCAGCACCTCCTCGAACAGGTCCGCACGCACCAGCCGCTCGAGCACCCGGGGATCGTCGATCCCCGGCGTCGGCTGTTCCATCCGTTCCTGCACCCATTTGCGGCGGCCCGGGTCGGGGATGTGCATGAACTCGACGCCGATGGAACCGCAGTACCAGGAGCGGCCCAGACGGGCCGTCTCGCCGTCCAGGGTCAGCTCGGGATGGGGCTCGGCGTGCAGGAGCCCCAGCGGGTCGAGCCCGGCCTCGAGGTATCCCCATCTCCGGAATGCATCGAGCACCTGTTCGTCCGCGGCGTTCGCGGCGGCTCCACGATGCTCGCGATCGACCATCTCGGCCTCGTGCGGTTGCGGCATTGTCGTCTGCCCCTATTGTTCGGGAAATGTCCCGAAGAACAGTGTTGCTTATCGCCCGAGGCCTTGTCCACCGTCGTCCTCCCGGTTTGAAACCGTCCCCTCAATGCGCGTAAGCTCGGTATGTGAACGCCAATCTGCTCCTGCTCTGTACTTCGACTCGCAATGATGACGCCGGTCGGCGGTCACGGGACGCGGCCGGTTGTGCTCGCCCAGCATCGAGTCCTGAGGGCACCGATACGTCGCCGTATTCCTGCATCGAAGGACTCAGGAAACGCGCGTCGGCCGTGGTCTTCGTGTCGGCGGTGCTGGCTGCGCTCGGCCTCGCCAGCGCACAGGATCGACCGGCGCCGCCGCCGCCCCAGTCCATCTCGCTCGACCAGCCCGTCCCGGTCGATCCGCGCATCACGATCGGCTACCTGCCGAACGGCCTCCGGTACTACATTCGCGCCAACGCGCGGCCGTCGCAGCGCGCCGAACTGCGCCTGGTCGTCAACGTCGGCTCGGTCGTCGAGGATGCCGATCAACGCGGCCTCGCGCACTTCGTCGAGCACATGGCGTTCAACGGCGGCGCGCACTTCGCCAAGCAGGACCTCATCCGGTTCATGGAATCGATCGGGATGCGCCTCGGTCCGGGTGTCAACGCCGACACGTCGTTCGACGAGACGGTGTACATGCTGCACGTGCCGACCGACAACCCGGAGGCCATGCGCAATGCGTTCCTGTTCTTTGCCGACGTCGCCCACACGCTGTCGTTCGACGCCGACGCGATCGACAAGGAGCGCGGCGTCATCATCGAGGAATGGCGCCAGGGAAGGGGGGCCGCGGCCCGCATGCAGGATCAGCAGGTGCCGACTTTGCTGAGGGGCTCGCTCTACGCCGACCGCAATCCGATCGGCACGCGCGAGAACATCGAGAGCTTCAAGCCCGAGGTGCTGAAGCGGTTCTACGCCGACTGGTATCGCCCCGATCTGATGGCGGTCATCGCGGTGGGCGACTTCAACAAGACCGACGTGGAGCGTCTGACCAAGGAGCAATTCAGCCAGATCCCGGTTCCCGACCAGCGTCGTCCGCGTCCGACGGTCGAGGTGCCGGACCACGCGGACACCCTCTACGCGATTGCCACCGATCGGGAAGCGACGGTGACGACCGTGGGGCTGTACAACATGCTGCCGCTTCGGGAGCAGCAGTCCGTGGGCGCCTACCGACGGCAGCAGGTCGAGCGGCTCTACACCAACATGCTCAACTCCCGGCTGATGGAGTTGACGCTGAAGCCCAATCCTCCGTTCATGCGGGCCGGCATCTCGCGCGGCATCTTCGTCAAGTCGAAGGAAGCCGCGTCACTGATGGCGCTCGTGAAGGAAGACGGGATCGAGCTGGGCCTGGCAGCGCTCGTCACCGAATCCTCACGCGCGGCCCGGTTCGGGTTCACCGCGACGGAACTCGACCGTGAGCGGCGGCAGATCCTCCGGGGATATGAGAGCGCGTTTGCGGAGCGCGACAAGGAGGAATCGGCGGATCTCGCGGCAGAGTTCATCCGCGCCTACACGCAGAAGGAACCGACGCCCGGCATGACCTACGAGTACGGGCTGGTGCAACGTTTCCTGCCGGAGATCACGCTCGACGAAGTGAACACGGTCGCGAAGGACTGGGCCAGTGGCAGCCGGGTGGTCATGGTCAATGCGCCGCAGAAGCCCGGCCTCGCGGTGCCCGACAGCCAGCAGCTCGCGGCCGTCCTGAAGACCGCTGGGGCGGGTGATGTCAAGGCGTACGTCGACGTCTCGGCCGACCAGCCGTTGCTCGACCGCATCCCCACTCCCGGAAGCGTCGCAAGGACGGCGACGAAGGAACGGTTCGGCATCACGGAATGGGAATTGTCGAACGGCGTGAAGGTGGTCTTGAAGCCGACGAGCTTCAAGCAGGACGAGGTCGTCTTCCGCGCCACGAGCCCTGGCGGCACATCGCTCGCCAGCGACAAGGACTGGGTGGCGGCGATGACCGCCGCACAGGTGATCGGCGCGGGAGGCGTCGGCAAGTTCGACGTCATCCAGCTTCGAAACGCGCTGTCCGGCAAGGCGGCGTCGGTGTCCGCGTTCATCGGTGACACCGAGGAGGGCCTCGGCGGCGGTGCGTCGCCAAAGGACCTCGAGACGATGTTCCAGCTCATCTACCTGACGTTCACGCAGCCGAGGGCGGACACGGCCGCCTTCCAGATGGTGACGTCCCAGATGAGGGCGATGCTGGCGAACCAGCAGGCCAGTCCCGAGTGGGCGTTCAGGCACATGCTCGGGACGACGCTTGCGCAGAACCATTTCCGCGCGCGGCCGATGACGCCCGCGATGGTGGACGAGATGGACCTGCAGCGGTCCTTCGCGTTCTACCGGGACCGGTTCGCCGATGCCAGCGATTTCACGTTCGTGTTCGCGGGGAGCTTCGACGTGGCGACGATCCGGCCGCTCGTCGAGCGGTATCTCGCGTCGCTGCCGTCGCTCCGCCGTCGCGAGACGTGGAAGAACGAGGGGATCACGCCGCCGCAGGGCGTCGTGGAGAAGGTGGTGCGGAAGGGGATCGAGCCCAAGAGCCAGGCCGCCATCGTCTTCACGGGACCGGTCCAGTTCGATTCGCCGCACGAGGTCGCGCTCGACGTCCTCGCCCTCGTCCTCGAGACCCGTCTGCGCCTGACGCTGCGCGAGGCGCTGCGCGGCACGTACGGTGTCGCGGTGGCGGCAACCGCGTCCAAGATCCCCGAGGCGCGATACAGCATCGCCGTGGAGTTCGGCTGCGATCCCGAGCGCACCGAGGAACTGGTCAGGACGCTGTTCCGCGAAGTCGAGCTGTTGAAGGCCAAGGGGCCGACCGAGGCGGAAATCAACGACGCGCGCGAAGCGCTGATGACCGACTACAAGACCGACAACGCGCAGAACGCGCGGCTGGTGGCGAAGATCGTCGATCGGTACGAGCTCGGCGAGGATGTCGAGGAGTTCTTCAATCTGCCCGGGCAGTACATGGCGGTGACGCCAGGCTCCATTCAGGACGCGGCGCGCCGCTACCTGAACGCCGGCAACTACGTCCGGGTGACGCTGTTCCCCGAACAGGGCGGCGCCCCGAAGTAGGGGCGGGCCGCGTGCCCGCCCGCTCTCCCGGGCCTCACGCCTTCGCCGAACGGCTGAGGACCACCCCCGATCGCTCGCCATCGGGCGGTCGTCCGGTATATGTTGTCTATGGTTGTATATACAGGTGAGTCCATCATGTCGAACCGACCCGCCGCCTCCCTCACCCTGCGCCCCGGTCACGTCACGTTGTCCGAGCTGCGCGAGGTCTTCGTCAGCCACGGCACGATTCGCATCGATCCGGCGGCCCGCCCCGATGTCGACGCCGCCCGCGCGGCCGTCCAGACCATCGTCCGCGAAGGCCGCGTGGTCTACGGCGTCAACACCGGATTCGGCAAGCTGGCCCAGACCATCATTCCCGGCGAGCGGCTGGCCGAGCTCCAGACGAACCTGGTGCTCTCGCACAGCGTGGGCACGGGGCCGCTGCTCCCCGACCGCGTCGTCCGCCTCGTCATCGCGCTGAAGGCGATCAGCCTCGGCCGCGGTCATTCGGGCGTGCGGTGGGACGTCGTCGAGGGCCTGCTGGCCATGGCCAACGCCGGCGTCCTGCCGTGCGTGCCATCGAAAGGCTCGGTCGGCGCGTCGGGAGACCTCGCCCCGCTGGCGCACCTGAGCGCGGCGCTGCTTGGCGTGGGCGAGGTCAGGGTCGAGGGCCGCTGCATCCCGGCTCAGGAAGGTCTGCGCCTCGCCGGGCTCGGTCCGTTCGCGCTCGAACCGAAGGAAGGGCTGGCGCTGCTCAACGGGACGCAGGTCTCCACGGCTCTGGCACTCGCCGGGCTCTTCGCCGCCGAGGACATCTTCGCGGCGGCGATCACGGCGGGTGCACTCGCCCTCGAGGCCGTCAGAGGATCGCTCGGTCCGTTCGATCCGCGCATCCACGCCGCGCGCGGCCAGGACGGGCAGATTGCCGTCGCCACGGCGTTTCGCCGGCTGCTCGCCGGCAGTGAGATCGTGGCGTCGCATGCCGACTGTGGCCGGGTCCAGGACCCCTACTCGATCCGGTGTCAGCCGCAGGTGATGGGCGCGTGCCTCGACAACTTGAGCTATGCCGCGCGAACGCTGCAAATCGAGGCGAACGCCGCATCGGACAACCCGCTGGTCTTCGCGGACACCGGCGAAGTCGTGTCGGGCGGCAACTTCCACGCAGAACCGGTCGCCTTTGCGGCCGATATCATCGCGCTGGCCCTGGCCGAAATCGGTGCGCTGTCCGAGCGGCGGATCGCGCTGCTCGTGGACGGGAGTCTGAGCGGCCTGCCGCCGTTCCTGGTCGAAGACGGCGGCCTGAACTCGGGCTTCATGATTGCCCACGTCACCGCCGCGGCGCTCGCGTCGGAGAACAAGAGCCTCGCACACCCGGCCAGCGTGGACAGCCTGCCGACGTCGGCCAACCAGGAAGACCACGTCTCGATGGCCACCAACGGCGCCCGCCGGCTGCACGAGATGGCATCGAATACGGCGACGATTGTCGGCATCGAGGCGGCGGCCGCCGCGCAGGGCGTCGAGTTCCGTCGGCCGCTCCGTTCGTCGGAGGTCCTCGAGGCACAACTCGCGGACATCCGGACCCGCGTGGCGCCGTATCGACGCGACAGGTTCTTCGCGCCGGACATCGAGGCCATGCAGCTCTGGGCCGTTGGCGCGAGCCTGCCGCCGGACGTCGTGCGCCTGCTCCCGAGCCGGAACTCCGATGCTTCCGGGAGGAGGTGAGCGTGGCGAAGCGGCCGGCCAGGAGGACGCTGCAGCGGGCACTGACGCGCCAGTCCCCCAGGCCGCTCTACCAGGTGGTCAAAGACCACGTCCGGGACCAGATCTGCGAGGGGCAGTGGAAGCCTGGCGATCGGGTCGCATCCGAGCACGAGTTGGTGGCCACGCTGGGCGTGTCGAGGATGACTGTCAACCGGGCGTTGCGTGAACTGGCCGCCGGCGGCGAGGTGGTGCGGCTCGCGGGCGTTGGGACGTTCGTCGGTGACGAGCGGCCGCAGTTGGGGCTCCTGCGCGTCGCGAACATCGCCGACGAGGTCCTGGCGCGAGGTCATGCGTATTCGTGCGATGTCGTGCTGGTGGAACGTGAGTCCGCTGCCGTCGAGGTGGCGGCCGCGCTCGGCTTGAAGGCTGGGGACCGCGTGTACCACTCCGTCTGTGTTCATCGAGAGAATGGTGTGCCGATCCAGCTCGAGGACCGCTACGTCAACCCCAAGGCCGCACCACGCTTTGCATCCCAGGACTTCCGCCAGATCACGCCCGCCAAATACCTTCTCCAGGTCGTGCCGCTCGACGAAGTGGAACACGTCGTGGACGCGGTGACGCCGAGCAAGGAGGAAGCCCGCCTGCTCGGGATCCGGTCCACGGTTCCCTGCCTCGTGCTGACCCGGCGCACCTGGGCGGGTCAGGATCTCGTCACCTGGGTGCGCTGCCTCCACCCCGGTCCGCGCTACCGCCTTGGCACCCGGTTCAAGGCTCACGCCTCCCTGGCGTTCGCATAGCCCACGCACGAGCCCCTGGGCTCGTGATACACTCCGGAACGATAATCCTTCGAGCCTCCTCCGGTGCTTCGTCCCCCGGATCACTTCTGCCATGTGGATCGTTCGCCTCGCGTTAGGCCGACCCTATACCTTCGTGGTCCTGGCGCTCGTCATCCTCCTGATCGGTCCCCTGGCGATCCTCCGCACGCCCAAGGATATCTTTCCGACTATCGACATCCCGGTCGTGGCCGTCATCTGGGGCTACGGCGGCCTCTCGGCCGAGGATATCTCGAACCGGATGGTGTCGATCTACGAGCGCGCGCTGACGACGACGGTGAACGACATCGAACACATCGAGTCGCAGTCGCTGCGTGGCACGGCGGTCGTGAAGGTCTTCTTCCAGCCGGGCGCGAAGATCGAGATGGCGCTGGCGCAGGTGACGGCCATTTCGCAGTCGATGCTGCGGCAACTGCCCGCCGGCACGAACCCGCCGTTCATCCTCAGCTACAACGCCTCGACCGTGCCCGTATTGCAGCTCGCGCTGTCGGGCGAGCGCCTGTCCGAGCAGCAACTCTACGACCTCGGATCGAATTTCATCCGCACGCAACTCGCCACGGTGCAGGGGGCGTCGATTCCGCAGCCGTACGGCGGCAAGCAGGCCCAGGTGCTCGTCGACCTCGATCCGTCGGCGCTCCAGGCCAAGAGCCTGTCGCCGCTCGACGTCGTCAATGCCCTCGCCGCGCAGAATCTGATCCTCCCGGCTGGCACCACCAAGATCGGGAGGATCGAGTACGACGTCGACATCAACGCCAGCTCGCCGTCCGTCGAGGGGCTGAACGATTTGCCGATCCGGGTCGTGAAGGGCAGCCCGATTTACATCCGCGACGTCGCGCACGTCCGCAACGGCTTCCCGCCGCAGACCAACATCGTCCGCGTCAACGGACAGCGCGCGTCGTTCCTGGCCGTGCAGAAGTCCGGCAGCGCGTCCACGCTCGACATCATCGATCGCGTCAAGCAGGCGTTGCCGAAGATTCTCGCCGGCCTTCCGCCCGAGTTGAAGGTCCAGGAACTGGCGGATCAGTCGCTGTTCGTCCGCGCCTCGATCGAGGGTGTGCTGCGCGAGGCCATCATCGCCGCCTGCCTGACGGCGCTGCTGATCCTGATTCTGCTCGGCAGCTGGCGGAGCACCGTCATCATCACGGCGTCGATCCCGCTCTCGATCCTCACCGCGATCATCGTGCTCAGCGCGCTCGGCGAGACGATCAACATCATGACGCTCGGCGGTCTCGCGCTGGCCATCGGGATCCTCGTCGATAACGGCATCGTCGCGATCGAGAACATCAGCTGGAACCTCGAGCAGGGCAAGCCGCTCGAACAGGCCATTCTCGACGGCGCGGAGCAGATCACCGTGCCGGCGTTCGTGTCCACGATCTGCATCTGCATCGTCTTCGTCCCGATGTTCTTCATCGCGGGCGTCGGACGTTATCTGTTCGTGCCGCTGGCCGAGGCCGTCGTGTTCGCCATGCTGGCGTCGTTCGCGCTCTCGCGGACGCTGGTGCCGACGATGGCGAAGTACATGCTCGAGGAACACGCAGCCGACCGCCATGCGGCGCGTCGCGCGAGCCGCAACCCGCTGGTCCGCATCCAGGCGGCGATCGACGCGGGGTTCGGGCGGGTGCGGAACGCGTATCGGGCGGGCGGCGTCCTCAGCCTCCGTCACCCGAAGGCCGTGGCGTTCGGCTTTCTCCTGGTGTGCCTCGCCTCGCTCGGCCTGGCGCCGTGGATCGGGCGGGATTTCTTCCCCTCGGTGGACACCGGCCAGTTCAAGCTCCACCTCCGGGCGCCCACCGGCACACGGATCGAGGAGACGGCCGCCGTGTGCGATCAGGTCGAGGCCGCGATCCGCGAGGTGATCCCGCCGTCGGAGATCGCCAGCGTGACCGACAATATCGGGCTTCCCTACAGCGGCCTCAACCTGGTCTATACGAACTCGGCGCCGATCGGACCGTACGACGCGGACGTCCTCGTCGCCCTGAAGGAGAACCACAAGCCCACCGAGAGGTACGTCCACGACCTTCGATTCACGCTGAACCGAAAGTTTCCGGGCGTGCTCTTCACGTTCATCCCGGCCGACATCGTCAGCCAGATTCTCAGTTTCGGTCTCCCTGCACCCATCGACGTGCAGGTGATCGGCCGCGACCTCGAGGCCAACCGGCGCTTTGCGGCGAGCCTGCTCAGCCGGATCGCGCGGGTGCCTGGCATCGCGGACCTGCGGGTGCACCAGGCGTTCGACCAGCCCAGACTCCACCTCGAGGCGGACCGGACGCTCGTCGCCCAGACTGGCCTGACCCAGCGCGAGGTCGCGAGCAACCTGCTCATCTCGCTGAGCGGGAGCGGTCAGACCGCGCCCACGTTCTGGCTGAACCCGGCAACCGGCGTGAGCTACAGCCTGGCCACGCAGACGCCGCAGTACCGGATCGACTCGCTCCAGGACCTCGGGAACATTCCGGTGACCGGCGCCTCCGGTTCGAAGCCGCAGGTGCTCCGGGGACTCGTGTCGATGAAGCGCACCGCGGGCATGGCCGTCGTCTCGCACTACAACGTGCAGCCCGTCATCGACATCTTCGGGTCGGTTCAGGGGCGCGATCTCGGCGGCGTGTCGCGCGACCTCGATCCCATCCTGGCGGACGCCGAGAAGAAGCTCCCGCGCGGGTCGCGAATCATGGTGCGCGGGCAGATCGAGACGATGAACGCGTCGTTCAGAGGGTTGCTGGCGGGTCTGCTGCTGGCCATCGTGCTCGTCTATCTGCTGATCGTGGTGAACTTCCAGTCGTGGCTCGACCCGTTCATCATCATCTCGGCCCTGCCCGCCGCCCTTGCGGGCATCGTCTGGATGCTGTTCCTGTCGGGGACCACGGCCAGCGTCCCAGCGCTGACCGGTGCGATCATGTGCGTCGGCGTCGCAACCGCCAACAGCATTCTCGTGGTGAGTTTCGCCCGCGACCGGATGGTCGAGGGCGTCGGCGCCGTGGAAGCCGCCATCGACGCCGGCTTCACACGCTTCCGGCCTGTGCTGATGACGGCACTGGCGATGATCGTCGGCATGGTGCCGATGGCGCTGGGGTTCGGTGAGGGCGGCGAACAGAACGCGCCGCTCGGGCGCGCCGTGATCGGCGGCCTCACCGTGGCCACAGTGGCCAGCCTGTTCTTCGTGCCGGCCGTATTCGCGCTGCTGCACCGTCGCGGCCGGGCGCCTGTCAGCGACGCAAGGAGTTGATGCCAGTGACCGAGCGCGATCGCGTGCGAGCGGGAACATCGAAAGGGTGGATCGTGGCCGTGGCCGTCATCGCGGCGGTGGTGCTCTGCGCGGCCGCCTGGCGGGGCGTCTCCAGCCGGGCAACCGCGATGGCCGTCCTGGACCGGGAGACGCGCGATCTGGCGACGCCAACCGTGACCGTCATCCATCCGAAGCGTGGCGCCCCGACCGAGGAGATCGTCCTGCCGGGGACGCTGCAGGCCTTCACGGACGCGCCCATCTACGCGCGGACCAGCGGATACCTGAAGAAGCGGTACGTCGAGATGGGCGACCGCGTGAAGAGCGGGCAGTTGCTCGCCGAGATCGACGCGCCCGAACTCGAGCAGCAACTGCAGCAGGCGCGGGCCGACCTCTCGACCGCAGATGCGAACCTGCGCCTGGCGCAGGTGACGTCGGACCGATACCAGGATCTGGTGCGCACCGAGTCGGTGTCGAAGCAGGACGCCGACAACGCCACCGGCGCCCTCGAAGTCCGCGGCTCGGCTGTGCAGTCCGCGCGTCACAACGTGCGGCGACTCGAACAGCTCCAGGCATTCACGCGGATCTACGCGCCGTTCAGCGGCGTGGTCACCGCGCGCAATACCGACATCGGCGCCCTGATCGACCCTGGTGCATCCGGTGGTGCTGCCCGAGAGTTGTTCCACATCGCGTCGGTGGACCGGCTGCGCGTATTCGTCAACGTGCCGCAGGTCTACGCACGGGATGCGCGCCCGGGCCTCGAAGCCTATCTCCGGCTTGCCGAGTTCCCCGGCCGGAGCTTCATGGCGCGGCTCGTGCGGACGGCGCAGACCATCGATCCGGGATCGCGCACGCTGCTCGCGGAGTTCGAAGCCGCGAACCCTGCTGGCGAGCTCCTGCCTGGATCGTACGGCGAGGTGCACGTGAAGCTGCCGGTGCCCGCCGCTACTGTCGTCCTTCCGGTGAACACCTTGTTGTTCCGCGCCGAGGGCCTCCGCGTCGCGACGGTTCGGAACGGGCAGCAGGTCGTGCTCGCGGCCATCACGATCGGCCGCGACTACGGCACCGAGGTCGAGGTCGTCGCGGGCCTCGACGCCCGCGACTTCGTCATCGTGAGTCCGCCTGACTCGCTGGTGGACGGACAGATCGTTCGTACCGTGCAGCGGGCCGTGAACGGAACAGACGGGAGCGCGCGGTGAATCCTCGAGCAGACCTGGGTTTCGGGCTCGCCCTCGTCTTCGCGCTGGGCTGCACGGCGTGTACGCTGGGGCCCCCCTACCGCCGGCCGGAGGCGCCCGTGCCACCGGCGTTCAAGGAAGCCGACGGATGGAAGGTGGCGGAGCCGAACGACCAGGTGTCGAAGGGCAAGTGGTGGGAGCTGTTTGGCGACACACAGCTGAATGCGCTCGAAGAACGGCTGACCGTATCGAACAACTCGCTGCGCGCCGCCCAGGCGCAGTTCGAGCAGGCGCGGGCGCTGGTGCGGACGGCGCGCGCGGCGCAGTTGCCATCGGTTGTCGCCGCCGGTGCCGCCGTCGCAACCAACGCCTCCGAGAACAAGGCGAACGTCAGCAAGACTCCGGACTACGCCGACTACCTGGTTCGCGCGGATGTGGCGTACGAGCTCGACGTCTGGGGCCGCGTCCGCCAGACGGTTGCCGCCAGCCGCGCTGCGGCGCAGGCGGCAGCCGCCGACGTCGAGAGTGTCTCGCTCAGCCTCCACGCCGAACTTGCGCTCAACTACTTCGCGCTTCGCGCCCTGGACGCAGAGCAACGGTTCCTCGACGAGACGGTGGCCGCCTACGAACGGGGCGTTGACCTGACGGTGAACCGGTACAAGGGCGGCATCGCGTCGGCCGTGGATGTGGCCCAGGCGCGCACCCAACTCGAGTCGACGCGGACGCTCGCGATCGACCTTCGCGCCCGCCGGGCGCAAGTGGAGCACGCGATCGCGGTTCTCGTCGGCCAGCCCGCGTCCACCTTCTCGCTGACCGCCGCGCCGCTCTCGGGCCAGCCGCCTGGAGTTCCCGCCGACCTGCCATCCTCCCTGCTCGAGCGACGGCCCGACATTGCAGCCGCGGAGCGACGCGTGGCCACCGCCAACGCGCAGATTGGGATCGCGGCGGCGGCCTTCTACCCGGTCATCGGTTTGACGGCGTCCGGCGGGTTCGAGAGCGCCGCGCTCGTGGACCTCGTCCGCCTGGCCAGCAACTTCTGGTCGGCTGCGCCGGCTGCGGCTGTCGTGCTCTTCGACGGCGGCCGGCGGCGGGCGGCATCCGATCAGGCCCGTGCGGTGTACGACCGAACCGTGGCCGCGTATCGGGAAACGGTGCTCGTCGGGTTCAGGGAAGTCGAGGACAACCTGGTGGCGCTTCGCGTGTTGGCGGCAGAAACGAGGACGCAGAGCGCAGCGGTGGCTGCCGCTGAGCGCTATCTCGAGTTGTCGACGAATCGCTACAAGGGTGGCGTGGCGACCTACCTGGAGGTGATCAACGCGCAGACGGCCGCGTTGTCGAACCGACGCGCCATGCTGAACATCCTCGCCCGCCGGATGACTGCCACCGTTCTGCTCGTGAAGGCCCTCGGCGGCGGCTGGCACGCCAGCACGCTGCCGATGTAGCAGGCCGACGACGCGGCGGCGGTCAAGGTTTCAGTCCAAACTCGCCCCGTTCGAGCGCGAGGAGCCACTCCTTGTTCTTCAGCCCACCGCCGTAGCCGGTCAACTTCCCGTTGCTGCCAATGACGCGGTGACAGGGGATGACGATCGAGATCGGGTTGGAGCCATTCGCCAGTCCGACCGCGCGTGAGCCGTTGGGATTTCCGATGCGACGCGCCAGTTCCCCGTACGAAATCGTGTCGCCGTACGGGATGTTCAGGAGTTCGCGCCAGACGCGCTGCTGGAACGGCGTGCCCTCGGGCGCGAGGGGGAGCGTGAACTCGCGGAGACTACCCGCGAAATAGGCCTCCAACTGGCGGATCGCCTCGGCGAGGCGGCTCGCATCCTCGCGCCAGCCGGCCTGCGGCTGCACCAGGGATCGTCCTTCGGCGAACAGCACCTGGCGCAGGCCTGTGTCGTCCGCCGCGATGAGCAGTCTGCCGACGGGGCTATCCTGCCAGACGTAGTCAACAGTTCGAGTCATTGATGCCTCTCCGACTGGCGGGTCCAGGCGCCCGCAATCCTCAGACCCGCGATCCTCCGGCCGTCCACAGGTGCATGGCCGCGTAGGCGCGCCAGGGCCGCCACGCGTCGGCAAGCGCCGCAAGTTCTCGTGCCGATCTCCGCTTCGCCGCCTTAAGCAGCCCCAGGTCGCCTGAAGGAAACGCGTCAGGATCGCCGAGTGCCCGAAGCGCCATGTACTCGGCGGTCCATTCGCCGATGCCGAACAGCAACCGAACGCGAACGCGAAACACCGCCGGATCCATTTCGCCACCAAACGAGAGCTCGCCATTCGCCACCGCCCGCGCAAACCCGCCAATCGCCTCACCTCTCGTCGCCGGCACACCGAACTCCGCAGCGCGAGCGTCTGCCAGCACCTCGGGTGAGGGAAATGTATGCGTCAGGCCCGGAACTTCTCGAGGCAGTGGCCGGCCGAATGCTGCAACCAGGCGCCCGGCGAGCGTGGTTGCCGCCGCGACGCTGACCTGCTGCCCGAATATCGCGCGAACGCCGAGTTCGAATCCGTCCCAGGTGCCGGGCACGCGCAGGCCGGGCCGCCGCTTCACCAGCGGGCCGAGGAGCGCGTCGCGGCCAAGCTGTCCGTCGATCGCCATGGGGTCGGCGTCGAGGTCGAGCATGCGGCGCACGCGGGTGACGATGAGCAGCAGGTGTGCCGGGTTCGAAATGTCGATCGTGAGCCTCAGCGCGCCAACCCCTCGAGATGCGACTTCCAGCCATCCGACATCGTCCCCAATTTGGAACGTCCGGCGGTAGCTGCCCTCCATCACCGACTCGACGCCGGGAATTGCGCGCGGCGCCAGGAACCCAAGGAGCGCGTCCCAGTCGAACGGCGGACGATACCGGAGCTGAAACAGGTAGCGGGGCGGCGACCCGCCGTGCAACCGCGGCCGGACGCTTTGAGCCGATACGCCGCGTCCAGTCCTCGCCTCACGCAGTTCGCGCGGACTTCGCCCGTAGCTCCCGAGGAACGCCGCGTTGAAACGCCGGATGCTGCCGTACCCTGCCGACATGGCAATCGCCGTCAGCGGCATGTCGGTCTCGTCGATCAGCCGCTTCGCCGAAAGCAGCCGGCGGGTCTGTGCCACCGCGATCGGACTCGCGCCCAGATGCTCGACGAAGAGCCGCCTCAGGTGCCGATCGCCGACGCCCAGACGCTCGGCCAGTTTCTCCACCCCGCCCGCCTCGAGTGCGCCGTCTCCGATCAGGCGCAACGCCCGGCCGACCGTCGTCGAATCGCCCACCCAGGCGGGCGTTCCGGGCGCGCACTCGGGCCGGCAGCGCAGACACGCGCGGAACCCGGCCTCGGCCGCGGCGGCGGCCGTTGGGTAGTAGTCCACGTTCCGCTCGGCAGGCGAGACCGCCGGGCAGATCGGCCGGCAGAAGACGCCCGTGGTCCTGACACCGATGAAGAACCGTCCGTCGAAGCGGACATCCCGCGCGAGGCGGGCCTGGCGGCAGGTTGCTCGGTCGATCTGCATCACCCTTCCTTCTGACTGCGACTATAGCCCGACGCGGAGGTGAGGACTAGCCGTATTCGGACATGGTGCTGCAAGGGCCCGGTGAGGAACCTTCGGTTCGTGCTACCCTCTGCGACGACATCTGGAGGCGCCATGAAGCTCCTGCTCGCGCTACTCGTCCTCGTCTCCACAGCCACCGTGACGGCAGATCCGCCGCGGCCGCGCATCGCCGGTCTGGCCCACGTCGGCCTCTTCGTCCACGATGTCGAGAAGGCCAGGGCCTACTACCGAGATCTCCTCGGCTACACCGAGGTGTTCCCGGTCAGGAACGACGATGGGAGCCTGCGGTTGACGTATTTCAAGGTGAACGACCGGCAGTACATCGAGCTGTTCCCGGAGCGGGCGGTGGGAACCGACCGCCTCGCGCACGTCGCGTTCGAGACCGACAACGCCGAGGCGCTGAGGCAGTACCTGAAGGCGAAGGGCGTGGCCGTTCCGGACAAGGTGAACAAGGGCCGCATCGGAAACACGGCGTTCACCGTCAAAGACCCGGACGGCCACATCATCGAGTTCGTTCAGTACGAGCCGGACGGCATGACCGTGAAGGAGAGCGGCAAGTCACTCGGCACCGATCGGGTGTCGCCGGTGATGCGCCACGCCGGCTTCCTGGTTGGGACGCTCGACGCTTCGATGACGTTCTACAGGGACCTCCTGGGATTCCGCGAGACGTGGCGCGGGAGCCGCGACGGAACGACGCTCGACTGGGTGAACCTGCAGATGCCCGACAGCGAGGACTACATCGAGTTCATGCTCTATCGCGATCTGCCCGCCGAGCACGCGCGCGGCAGTCAGAACCACCTCTGCCTGGTTGTCCCGGACATCACTGCGGCCGCTGCCACGGTGCAGGCTCGAGCGCCGAAAGTCGGGTACTCGCGCCCGGTGGAGGTGCGCACGGGCGTCAACCGCAAGCGGCAACTGAATCTCTTCGATCCGGACGGCACGCGCAGCGAACTGATGGAGCCGCAGACGATCGACGGCAAGCCGACGCCCTCCTCCGCCGCCCCGCCGCCGGTTCGCGCCGGCCGCTGACAGTACCAAGCCGGGTGCGGAAGGCCACGACTCGTCATCGCGGCCTTCCGTCTAGAACACGACCTTCAGACCCATTTGCAGTTGGCGCGGATCCCCGGCAGCCGTTGCGCGGCCGAACGTGGGCACCGCCGTCGCTCCCGTGCCGAAGACGTTGTTCGGGATGAGGAGGTTCGTGCGGTTCAAGACGTTGAAGGCGTCCAGGACCGCGTCGATCTTCAGCCGCCGGCCCAGAACGAAGCGACGGCTCACGCGGAGGTCAACGGTCGCGCTGTCGAACCCGCGCCCGGTATTGCGTCCGACGCCGGCTGGCCGGTCGTTGACCGTCGTGTCGTTGTTGCGATCGGTTCCGGTCTGGACGTTGAACGGCAGCGCCGACGCGTAGCTCACGATGTACGAGAGTTGCCAGTCGTTCAAGGCGCGGCGGAGGGTGGACCCGTGGGCCGATCGTCCTGCCCCATGTGTGCCGCTGACGACGAACCGGTGCCGCTGGTCGTTGTCCGACGGGCCCCAATCGTCGTACACGTTCGCATTGTCCTGCGGCGTGCTGAAGAAGAAGTTGCCCGTATCGTCCAACGCCTTCGACAGCGTGTATGCCGCGCGGACCTGTCCCCACCGCGCCGACCGCAGTGTGACCGATGCGGTGAGGCCGTCGTACCGTGATGCGCCGACAGCTTCGTAGCGGCTGATGTTCCCGAAGTTCGGATTGGGACGGCCGAGGTTGGCAATGCCGAGCGCCGCGGCCTGCGCGGCGCTCAGCGTCGGTGCGTTGACGTTGCGCGACATGATGATGTGCCGGCCGTCGAGGTGCGTGTACGTCACCGACAGCGAGGCCCCCGGCGCCAGTTCCCGCTCGACCTGGAAACCTGCCTGCGCCGTGCGCGTATGCTGAATACCGGGATCGATCGTCGTGACGGCCGTCAGGACATTCGCCGGGTACGACGGCAGCACCTGTGGAAACGCCGGGGCGCCCGCCTGGCCGAACGACAGTACCGCCACCTTGTAGCCAATCCCGTCGCGCTGCAACGCATTGGACACGGCCCGCAGCGGGAGGCGATCGAAATAGAGTCCGTAGCTCGCGCGCAGCACGGTCCGGCGACTGCCGGGTGCCCACGCCACACCGAGGCGCGGTGACACGTTGCCCGTTTCGGTCCTGATGGGATCTGGGAGCCACTGCAGGTCGTACCGCAGGCCGACGTTCACGGTCAGGCCGCGCTGCACCTGCCACTCGTCCTGCGCGAACAGCCCGACATTGGGGTTCGACTGGAACTGCGATGCCGCGCCGAACGCCTGTTGGAAATTGATGTACCGGGCGCCGCCGAGCGCCGACAGCGACGCGAACGTATACACGCCCTGCAGTGCACCGGGAAAGACAATCGTGAGGCGGTTCAGTAGTGCGTCCCCGCCGGCTTTCACGAGATGCGGTCCGTGCTGCCAGGACAGGCCGTCGGAGACCTCGAGAACATCCGCATCTCGGGCCGTCGGCGACGAGGTGGCCGTGCCGAAGCTCGCAACGCCCGACACGTTGACCGCGGGACCCACGGGGTCGTTCGCCGGGGCGGACAGCCGGCTTCTCGTGAATTGTGCCCGTGCTTCGTTCAGCATCGACGACGAGAGCGGCGTGGCGAGGCTCACCGACAGCGAATCGTCGCGGTTGTCGAGGGGCGTTCCGCGGCTCGCGTCGTTCAGGGCGCCGGCATTTCGCGCGTTCGTGCTCGAGAGCGAATATAGGCTGTAGCGGAACGACAACAGCCCGCCCGCCGGCAGTTGGCGGTCGATCTTCGCAAACACGTTCGATGTGTCGTAGCCGGTCGAGAACTCACCCGTGGCGATGCGCGGCCCTCCGTACCCGACCTTGTCGAGGAACCCGTTGATCGCCGCAACGGCGTCCGGCGAGATCGTGACGAGGCCGGTCCGGTGCTGTCGCGTCTGTTCGAAGTTGCCGAACGCGAACATGCGATCGGGGGTCACCGGCCCACCCAGACTGAGTCCGTACTGACCCTGCGTCAATGGGTCCCTCCTCGCAGCCAGCGGGTTTCTTGCATCGAGCGCTCCGTCGCGAGTGTAGAGGTAGGTGGCGCCGTTGAACCGGTTCGTGCCCGACTGTGTGATGATGCTGACCGCGCCCGCCGCCGCGCGGCCGAACTCCGCCACGCCTCCCGAGCTCACGACCTGGAACTCGCGGATGACCTCTTCGCTCATGTAGACGCCCGACAGCCCGGCCGCATCGTCGTTGGCCGAGAGGCCATCGACGAGGAAGGTATTGCTCAGATTCCGCTGGCCGTTGATCGACAGCCCGGTGCCAGGCACGGCCGACGTCTCGGCGAAGCGCTCGGTGCTGCGCGTGTTGGTGCGCGAGGCGCCGGGCGTGAGCAGCGCCAGGTCGAGGTAGTTGCGGCCGTTGAGCGGCAGGCTGCTGATCTCGCCCAACGAGACGCCTTCGGCGGTCTGGGTTCTGCCCGCGTCCACCAGACGCGTGTCCGCTTGCACTGATACCTGCGCCGACACACCGGCGATCGCCAGCGTGAACGGCAGATCGAGTGGGCGGCCGGCCACCAGCGTGACGGTCACCGACGCCTGCTGGAACCCATCATGGTCGGCGTCGACGCGGTAGTCGCCGGCGGGCACCGACAGGAATCGGTAGCGCCCGTCTTCGGCGCTCACCGTGGTCCAACGTTGCGACGTGCCTGAACTTGTGGCTGCGATACGCGCCCCGCGGACAACTCCACCGGTCGCATCTTCGACGCGCCCGGTCAGGCTTGCGCCGGTGACGACGGTCTGGGCCGCAGACGGCCGCGCCGGACAAACCAGGGTGACAGTTACGAGACCCGCGAGCAGAAGTCGCAGTGTCGAGATCGATCGTGTGGCAGTCAGCATGACTTCCTCGGATTCGCTCCATGGCCGAAGCTCAGTTGTCCTGACGAACGCGCCGGCGTCGGGATCGGTCGTCTCGCTGCCACGCTCCTCGATGGCACGACGAGTGCCGCGGCAGAGCGAGATGCACACGACAGGCGCGTCGTGGCATCAGACAGATCGGGAGCGTGCCCCTTCGATTCAGGTGGGTTGCGCACGGCTGGCGGCGGTCGCGCTCGACGGTTGAGGTCGGACTAGGCCTGCCGGGTTCGCAACACGGATGAGTTCGGGGCGTTGGGCCGACTGAGCGCGAACTTCGGCGGAGGGGCTGGAGGGCTGACGTGTGACTCGAGGAGAGGTGGCGTGGGTGCGGCGGAACGACTGTTCCGGTCGGCGGTGAGCGGCAACTCCGGCCCATCCGCGAGGGCAGCAGTCACGTTCAACAGCCACGGCAGCGACGGATGCTCACGCCCGCACGCCGCGCGGCAGTTGGCCTTCGGCGTGCCCGCGCCGTCGGACCGGGCGCCCGGGACGCACTGTCGCCCTGAGCCCGTCCTGCAGCACTGACACACGGCTGCCGTCATGGTCCCGCCCCCCGTGCAACACTCGCAACGAGCGGGGACGATGAAGCCACTGCCGTGCACGAGGAGGAGGCTCATCGCGACGGCGACAAGGTGTGGTCGATTCGCACGCAACATGGGGGCGGACGGTGTCCCGACCGCTACGGTCGAGACTGCCGGTCGTCTACGTATGCAGCAATGGTACCAAAGTGCCAGAGCCTGCTTGGAGCCGTCGAGCTCGGCCGTTCATCGCGGTCAAGGCCCACGACGGGCGGGCGGTGTAACCACGGGCCGAATTTGTGAATCCTTGAAAAAGCTCGGTATTCGCCCCCCTGAGCTTTGCGCCAGAGATTGTGCAATCTGTCACATGCACGCCGGCACCCGTCGCGTTGGGTGGTGCTTGGTGGTAAGGTGTTCGCCATGATCCCGGTCAGCAGACGGCGATTCTTGAAAATTTCCGGCGTGGCTGCCGGACTCGCAGCCTCGGCAGGGGCGCGTCCGGCACTGGAGCACGTGTCCGGTGCGGCGACCACCGAGAAGGGCATCCGGAAGGTGCCGACATTCTGTGACATCTGCTTCTGGAAGTGTGGCGCCATCGCGCACGTCAAGGACGGCCGCCTCTGGAAGGTCGAAGGCAACCCGGAAGATCCGCTGAGCCGCGGTCGGCTGTGCCCGCGTGGCACCGGCGGCGTCGGCGCCTACTTCGATCCAGACCGCCTCAAGGTCCCGCTCGTGCGCCGGCAGAAGCGCGGCCAGGAAGAGTGGGTCCAGACCACCTGGGACGAGGCGCTGAACGTCGTCGCCGGGAAGATGGAGACGATCAAGACGAAATGGGGCGCGGAGGCGATGGCGCTGTTCGCGCACGGCCTCGGCGGTACTTTCCTCAAGCACACCCTCAAAGCCTACGGCTCACCGAACATCGCCGCACCGTCGTTCGCGCAGTGCCGCGGCCCCCGCGACGTCGGCTTCGCGCTGACTTTCGGCGAGGAAATCGGATCGCCCGAGCGGACGGACATCCGCAATGCCCGCTGCCTGGTGCTCATCGGGTCGCACCTTGGCGAGAACATGCACAACACCCAGGCCCAGGAGTTCGCGGAGGCCGTGGGCGCGGGCGCCTCGATCATCGTCGTCGACCCCCGATTTTCGGTGGCCGCGAGCAAAGCGAAACACTACCTGCCGATTCGCCCCGGGACCGACATGGCGCTCCTGCTGGCGTGGATGCACGTCATCGTCGGCGAGGGGCTGTACGACAAGGAGTACGTGGCGGCTCACGGTTACGGATTCGTGCAGTTCCAGGCAGAGCTCGAGCCGTACACACCGGAGTGGGCGTATCCCGAGACGGGCATTGCGCCCGACGCGATCCGTGAGACCGCCCGCGAGATGGCGCGCTACCGGCCGGCCACGCTGATCCACCCGGGCCGTCATGCCACGTGGTACGGAGACGACTCGCAGCGGAGTCGCGCGGTTGCGCTGCTGAATGCGCTGATGGGGAGTTGGGGACGCAAAGGCGGGTTCTGGACGCCGTCGAGCATGGATGTCCCGGGATACCCGTATCCAGCCTATCCAAAATCCACCAAGGGCAAGGTGGACAACCCCGGGTCGAGACACCGGTTCGCGACCGAGTCGATTACCACCGGCATTCGTGAGGCCACGCTGACGGGTCAGCCCTATCCGGTCAAGGGCTGGATGGTCTACGCGACGAACCTCATCAATGCGCTGCCGAACCAGGAAGAGACGATTCGCGCGATTCAGGCGCTCGAACTCCTGGTCGTGGTCGACGTCGCGCCGAGCGAAATCGCCGGCTGGGCAGATGTCGTTCTGCCCGAGAGCACGTACCTCGAACGATACGACGAGCTGAACGTCGAGTCGTTCCGCGAGCCGTTCGTCGCCCTGCGTCAGCCCGTGCTGCACTCACCCCACGACCAGAAACCGAACTGGTGGATCGCACGGACGCTGGCCGGCAAGCTGGGCCTGCAGGCGTACTATCCATGGAAGACCATTGAAGACTATCTCGACCACCGCCTGGCCAAGGCGAACCTCAGCTTCACCGAGCTGAAACGGAAGGGCATCATCCGGGGAGCGGCTGTGCCGGTGTACTTCGACGACGGTGTCGAGCCGTCGTTTCCGACGCCCTCGGGCAAGATCGAGTTCTACTCCACGCAGCTCCACGATGCGGGGTTCGACCCGGTGCCGAAGTACACGCGCCATCCCGAGCCGCCGGCCGGGTCGTTCCGGCTGCTGTTCGGCCGGGCGCCGATGCACACGTTCAGCCGGACCCAGTCGAACCCGCTGCTCCACGATCTGATGAGCGAGAATGAGGTGTGGGTCAACGCTGATGTCGCCTCGCGGCTCGGACTCGATGACGGCCGATACGTCCGGCTGCGCAACCAGGACGGCGTGCTGGGCCAGCGCATCCGGGTGAAGGCCACCGAGCGCATTCGCCCCGACTGTGTCTTCATGGTTCACGGCTTCGGCCACACCTCGAAGATGATGCGACGCGCGCTTGGCAAGGGCGCGAGCGACGCGCAGCTCATCACGCGGTACAAAACCGATCCGCTCATGGGTGGAACGGGTATGAACGTCAACTTCGTGACGATCGAGGCGGAGGCGTAGGGCGATGGCTCGTTACGGCATGGTCATCGACACGCGCCGATGCGTCGGATGCATGGACTGCGTGGTCGCCTGCAAGACCGAGAACCAGGTGCCCGAAGGGTTCGATCGCGACTGGATCGCGACCGACACCACCGGCCGCTTCCCGAACCTGCACCTGGAGATTCGCAGCGAACGCTGCAACCACTGCGACGCACCGCCGTGCGTCGACTGTTGCCCGACCGGCGCGAGCCACGTCGAGCCGTTCGGCCACGTCGTGCTCGTCACGCCGGAGCAGTGCATCGGCTGCAAGGCCTGCCTGGCTTCGTGCCCGTACGACGCCAGGTTCGTGAACCCCGACGGCTTCGCGGACAAGTGCACGTTCTGCATCCATCGCGTCAAAGAAGGGCTGGACCCGGCGTGCGTGTCGGTCTGCCCGACGCGGTGCATGACATTCGGTGATCTCGACGATCCGCGGAGCGAGGTGAATCGGCTGATCGAGTCGCGAACGCACCATGCGCTCATCCCGGCGGCCGGCACGTCGCCGCGCATCTTCTACCTGACGTAACGCGGGGCTCGCGATGCACGAATACACGCTGGCGCGTCACAACGACCTGATCGATCCGCTCGTCCACGTCTGGAACTGGCAGATTCCGTCCTACCTGTTCCTGGGCGGCTGGGTGGCGGGGATGATGATCATCGTCGGGTTCTTCCTGCTCCGCGGCCGCCACCGCGAGGAGACGAGCGTCACTGGGGTCCTGCCCGCGGTGAGCGTCGCGCTCCTGAGCCTCGGCATGCTGGCGCTGTTCCTCGACCTCGAGCACAAGCTGTACGTCTGGCGCCTCTACACGACCTTCCAGGGGACGTCGCCGATGTCGTGGGGCGCGTGGATCCTGCTCGCGGTCTATCCCGCGCTGCTGGCGGTGTTCGCGCTTCGTCCGCCAGACGTGCTGCGCGACCTGTGGCCGGCATTCGACCGCCTGTCGGACCGGCTCGCCGAGCCCCGGATGGTCCGCGTCATCGCGGTCACGAACATCTTCCTGGGCGTCGGCCTCGGGATCTACACGGGAATCCTGCTGAGCGCGCTCGGCGCCCGACCGCTCTGGAACAGCGGGATTCTCGGCGTGCTGTTCCTCGTGTCCGGCCTGTCGTCGGCCGCGGCGTTCACGCACCTCGTCGCGAGGGACAGAGGGGAGCGCGAACTGCTGGCGACGAGCGACAACGTCTTCCTGCTGGTCGAACTGGGCGTCATCGCGCTGTTCCTGATCGGCCTGCTCAGCGGGTCGCAGGCACACGCACAAGCGGCGCGGTTGGTGCTGGGCGGCCCGTTCACCGGCGTGTTCTGGGTGATTGTCGTCGGGTTGGGAATCGTGCTGCCGCTGATCGTTCAATCGCTGACCACGGCCGGCCGGCTCGCCCACACCGCGCTGGCCCCGCTTCTCGTCCTTGCCGGCGGTCTCGCACTCAGGGTCGTCATCGTCAACGCGGGCCAGTTCAGTCATTGGGCAAGGTTCTGAGGTCCGCCCGGGAGAAATGTCATGTCCTCCACAGCCACAACATTGCCGGCTGATCGAGTGGGACGCTCGATGACGGCCGACGAGGCCGCCGCCAGGAGCGGTCCTGCGCCGTACTCGAACCCGTACCTCGCCGGCATCGGCCTGGGACTCGTCCTGCTCGCCAGCTTCGTCCTCATGGGCCGAGGCCTCGGCGCGTCGGGAGGCGTCAGCGCCGTCGTCGCGGGACTCCTCAACTCCGTGGCCCCCGCCCACGCCCAGAGCCGCGAATGGCTCGCGGGCTACCTGGCGGACGGCGCGAACCCGCTCAAGGAATTCCTCGTCTTCGAAGGCCTCGGGGTGTTCGCCGGAGCGTTGCTGTCGGGCCTGCTCGCCCGGCGCGCGATGTTCATCATCGAGAAGGGACCGGTGGTCTCGCGGTCGAAACGCCTGGTGTTCGCGTTCATCGGCGGGGCGGTGATGGCGATCGGCGCCGCGTTCGGCCGCGGGTGCACGAGCGGCCAGGCGCTGACTGGCGGCTCCCTCCTCAATCTCGGCAGCTGGGCCTTCATGTTGATGGTGTTCGCGGGCGCCTACGCGGTGGCCCGCCTCTTCAGGTGGGAATGGCGATGATGGCACCACTCTTCAAATACGGGCTGTTCTCCGCTGACACCAGCCTGGTCGTCGCATTCATCATCGGGATCGGATTCGGCTTCTTCCTCGAGCGCGCCGGCTTTGGCAGCGCGCGCAAGCTGGTGTCGCAGTTCTACCTGGACGACATGGCCGTCTTCAAGGTCATGTTCACGGCTATCGTCACCGCGATGCTCGGTGTGACGTATCTCACGTGGATGGGCGTCCTCGATCTCTCGCTCGTCTACCTGGTGCCCACCTATCTCGCGCCGCAGGTGGTCGGTGGCCTGGTGCTCGGCGCCGGCTTCGTCATCGGCGGCTACTGCCCGGGCACGGCGTTGGCCGCGACGGCAACCGGCCGAATCGACGCGCTGGTCTACGGATTCGGCCTCTACGCCGGCACGCTCGCCTTCGCGGAAGCCTATCCCCTCGTCAAGTCGTTCCACGGCATGACGTCGCTCGGCCAGGTGACGATTCCGCAGTACTTCAACCTGCCATATGGGCTCGTGGTGTTTGCCGTCGTCCTGATGGCCGTCGGCGGCTTCTGGGGCGCCGGATGGGTGGAGAAGAAGCTCGCGGCGAGCAACGGGGGATCGCGATGAAGTGGCTGACCCGCTTGACCGTGAACCAGGCGCTCGCGCTCGTGGCCTTCGTCCTCGGCGCCGGCGCGATCCTCGCGCAGCCGACGAACGGGGCCGCGGTCCGCATCGATCCGCAGGAACTGGCCCTCGTCGCCGAGCGCGGTTCGGACCTCGTGAAGCCAACCGAACTGGCCGACTGGATCATCCAGGGCCGGGCGGACTTCCGGCTGATCGACCTTCGCGACGAGGCGTCGTTCACGGCGTATCACATCCCATCGGCGACCAATGTCCCGCTCGCCACGTTGCCCAACGCGGATCTGGCGCGAAACGAGAAGCTCATCCTCTACGCGGACGATGGAACGCGATCGGCGCAGGCGTGGTTCCTGCTGCGGGCCAAGGGGTTCAGAGGCGTCTACATGATCACCGGGGGGATCGACGGCTGGAAGCAGGACGTGCTGTTCCCGGTGCTGAGGGACGACGCCGATCCAGTGCTGGCCGCGAGACTTCGCGCGATCAGCACGCACTTCGGTGGTAACGTGGTCGCCGCGGCAACGTCCGTATCGGGCGCTGCCGCCCCCCCGGCCGTCCCGGTGGTCGCGTCCGCTGCCAAGACGGTGCTGCCGCCTCCGCTGCCCGAAACGAAGGCAGCCGAGGTCAAGAAACCGAAGAAGAAGGAAGGTTGTTGATTCCCGATCGTCTCCGGCTGACACGGCGAAGACTGTTTCAGGGCGCCGGAGCGGTCATCGCGTCGGCGCTCGCGGTCGCGTTCCGCTCGATGGCCAACCGCGTCAACGAGGTGGGCTCACGCTCCCGCCGCATCGTCATCCCGCCCGGGTCGGCCGCGGACATCGTCTTCGTGGAGGACGTCATTGTCTGCCGCACGCCGGGCGGCATCCGCGCCTTCTCCGCACGGTGCCCGCATCTGGGCTGTGTCATCACGAAACAGGTGGACGGCGAGTTCGTCTGTCCGTGTCATGGATCGCGCTTCCGCCTCGACGGATCAGTTGAGGCCGGTCCCGCGATTCGTCCCCTCGAACCGCTTCGTCACTCGTTCGATGAGGCCACCGGTGCGATTGTCGTGCAGGGCTGACGGGCCATGGAGCCGGGCCGCGGCATGAAGCTGCACTGGCTGCGCCACTGGGGCTCCTCCGGCGCACTGGCGTTTGCCGCGCTCGCCGTGGCCGTTGTGTCGGGCGTCGCGCTCGCCCTCCCGTTCGACATTCACAACCCTTACGACTCGGTTGCCCTCCTGCTGCTGACGAACCCGGGCGGCCGGTTCTACCGGAACGTCCACTACTGGTCCGCTCAGGCCTTCGTGATCCTGACCATCGTGCACGCGTGGAGGCACCTCGCCCGATCGTCCGAACGGAGGCTCTCGCTCGGCTTGTGGACGCGGGTATCCTTGTCGCTTCCGCTCTGCGGCTTCCTCATGCTCTCGGGGTTCATCCTCAAGGGGGATGGCGAGGGGTGGCAGGCGCTACGGATCATCTCCACGGCCATCGCGCAGATCCCGGTGGCCGGTCGTCTGCTCTCGCTGTTGTTGTTCGGCACGGATCCGGCATCGCTCCAGGTGCTCTACGTCCATCACGTGGCAACCGCTACGGTGCTCGTGTGGCTCTTCGTCAGCGAGCATGCCAAGGCGATCTGGCCGCGAGTACCGTCACTGGTCCTCGTGTCGGCGGCCGCGATGGCACTCGGCATGGTGGTCGCGCCGAAGCTCCACGACAGCCTCGACCCGGCGCTGCAGGGACCGTGGTACTTCGTCGGCCTGCAGGAGGTCCTGCATCACGCGACGAGGCCCCCGCTGGTCACCGGACTTGCCGGGCTGGTCCTTGTGGTCGTGTTCGCGCTTCCTCGACTCTCGCTGGTCGGCGCGCGACGTACGAAGGTCGCCCTCGCGGTGCTCGCCGTTGCCTACGCCGCAACGACGGTGTTCGCGTTGTCCTTTCGCGGCGAGAACTGGTCGCTGACGACACACGCGCCAGGACTCCGCGCCGGGCTCTCGCTCGAGTCGCCGCTGAACGTGCCGTCGCTCGAGGCGCTTCGAGCGCGAGCCGTGCCGATCGTGCTCGGGCGCAGGGAAGGCTGCCTCTTCTGCCACGCCGAAACCACCGGCCTGTCTGCCTCGCATCGCCCCGATGCGGTCGGGTGCGCGTCCTGCCACGCTGGGAATCCATTCAGCCTCGACAGGACCATTGCACACCGCGGTCTCGTCCTCATTCCAGGCAACCTCGACGCCGCTCGGCGAACCTGTGGATCGGCCGGCTGTCACGACGGCATCGTTTCGCGGGTGAACGTCTCGATCATGACGACGATGAGCGGGGTGATTGACGTCGATCGTGCGACGTTCGGCGAGCGCGCGACGCCCACGACACCCTCGGCGCTCGGGTCTTCCGCCGCCGACACACACCTCCGGCAGTTGTGCGCGTCGTGTCATCTGGGCACCGTCAAGCGGGAGCCGGGACCGATCACCGACGCCTCGCGGGGAGGCGGTTGCCTCGCGTGCCACCTGCAGTACGGCCGGGACGCGTCAGCGGCGCTGGCCAACTACAAGATGGTGCCTCAGACGCGGAAGAGCGACGTGCTTCGATTCGTGCACCCCGACGTCTCGACCAGGATCACCGGCGACCATTGTTTCGGGTGCCATAGTCGCTCCAGCCGGATCTCGACGAGCTACGAGGGCTGGCATGAACAGGCGTCGCCAATGGGGCCGGGCGCGCCGCCTCGGACGCTCGCCGACGGGCGCGTGTTCGTCCGCGAGCGTTCCGACGTCCATTTCGAGAAGGGCATGCTCTGCGTGGATTGCCACACGTCGCGAGAGGTGATGGGTGACGGCTTCGCGCACGCCCGCAAGCACGAACAGTTCTCGGTGGCCTGCGAAGACTGCCATGCGGAACAGGTCGCCATGAAGCGGCACGAGGAGGTCGATGCCGAATCGAAGCGGATCCTGACGCTGGCGGGACGGTTTCGGCCGGGCCAGTCTGTGCTCGTCACGCGCAAGCACGGAGAGGCGCTGACCAACACGAATGTCAACGCGGCCGGTCGGCCCAGGTTGGTTACGAAGCGCGGAGGCGCCGAACTCGACCTCAAGCCGCCGCTGCCCGTCTGCGTCCAGGACGGTGGCCATGCACGACTGTCCTGCATCACGTGCCACGGCGCCTGGTCTCCACGGTGCGCGAATTGTCACACCGCGTTCCAGCCGACGGTGCCGGCGTACGATCACGTGAAGGAGGCCGACGTGACGGGGGCGTGGACCGAGACGGGGACCGATTTCAGGGCCGAGCCGCCGACGCTCGGAATCCGGACAGCCGTGACACCCGGCAGCCAGCCACGGGAAGCCATCGATCCGTTCATCCCGGGCATGATACTCACGATCGATCGGAACCGGCGTGCCGGCGCGCCACCCGACACGGTGTTCCGCCGGCAGTACGCGCGCACCTTCTCACACACGGTTTCGGCGCGCAGCCGCACCTGTCAGTCGTGCCACAACGACCCGGTCGCGCTTGGCTACGGGCGAGGCGCGCTGCGGTACGAGCGCACCGCGCGGGGCGGGCGCTGGACGTTCACGCCCGAGCAACCGCGCAGCTCGTTCGACGGCCTCCCGGCCGACGCGTGGATTGGCTTCCTGGAGGGACCGGCGGTTGGCGAACCGCCCCTGCTCCGGCGTTCGACGCGGGCCGACGTCAGGCCGTTCAACGTCGCCGAGCAGAAACGGATCCTGTCCGTCGGCGCCTGCCTGACGTGTCATCCACCCGAATCAGCCGTCATGCGCGAGAGCGTGCGGGACTTCAAGGCGGTCCTGGGACGGACGACCACGCGCTGTCTCCTGCCGCGCTGGGATCGGTAACGTGGCGTCGGGGCGTCGTCGGGACGATTCGCGAATCGCCCCTACGTCGACAGTCCCAACTGCCTCAGCGTGTCCTTCAGCGCCGCTGCGCTCGCGGCCAACTGCCGGCGTTCGTCGGCGGCCAGCACGATGGGCAGCACCTCGCGAATCCCTTCGCGCCCGACCACCGCGGGCAGGCTCAGGCACACATCGCTGACGTCGCCGAAATGCTCGATGTAGGTCGACACCGTCAGCACGCTCCTCTCATCGTCGAGTATCGCCTCGATGATGCGGGCGACGGAGAGCGACACGGCATAGAACGTCGCGCCCTTGCGCTGGATGACCTCTTTGCCGGCTGCGACGACCGCGCGGTAGATGCGCTCGCGGGCGGCGGCGTCGAGCGGAACACCGCCGGGAGGCGCGTAGCGTGTGACGGGGACCTGCCCAAGGCTGGCCATGCTCCACAGCGGCACCGAGGAGTCGCCGTGCTCTCCGATGACAAAGGCATGGATATTCCGGGGATCGATGCCGAACTCCTGCCCGAGCATGTAGCGGAAGCGAGAGGAATCGAGCGACGTGCCCGATCCGATGATCTTGGTTGGCGGCGCCGGCAGCCGCTTGACGGTCAAATACGTCAACACATCCATCGGATTGGACACGACGATGACGACGGCACCTCGGTAGTGGGGTGCGATGCCGGCGAGAACATCTTCCATGATCGCGGCATTGCCGCGCGCCAGGTCGAGACGCGACTCTCCCGGCTTCCGGCCGCGACCCGCCGTCAGCACGATGACGTCGGCATCCGAGACGCCGTCGTAGTGCTCGGCACGAATGTCCACGTTGTCGAGGTACGAGGCGCCGTGTGCGAGGTCGAGCGCCTCTCCGAGCGCCTTCTCGTGGTTGACGTCGATGAGGCTGACGCTACTGGCCGCGTCGTGCAGCAACAGCGTGTAGGCGAGCGTCGCGCCGACGTTTCCGGCACCGATGATGGCAACCTTCATGACGCCTCCGGTCGAAACACACTGTATTCCAGAGGTGCTCTGCGGGACGAGCAGGGCGGCTCGGGACTCCCCTGCATCGTGTTCATCGCCAATCGGTCTGTTGCGCCATCAGCCGCTCGAGCTGGATGCGATGTCGCATCGGGTGGACGACTGCGTGTTCCAGCATCTGCTCGATGTTGTAGTCCTCGCCCCAGCGCGACTTGTAGATCGCCGGTGAGAGCTCGTCGTCGGTGAGCACGGCAAGATGCCGGCGCCAGGCGGTGAGGACCTCATCGACGAACGCTCCTCCCTTGCGCGCGATGCTGAGCGGGTCGGTGTCGGTATCGACATCTGTGACCGGCCGACCGACGCACTGACCAATCCACGAGAGGTAGTTGCGCGCCGCGCGGAAGATGTGGCCGCCCAGGTGGTCGGGCGACGCGTACGACGGGTCGTCGGTCTTCGGCAGCGCCGCACCCGATGTGCGGAATGCTTCCCATGTCACATGGAACCGCCTCAGTTCGATTTCGTGAAGTTCTACGCAGCTCCGGACGGCGTTGCTCTTGAACATCGCGCCTCCTTGCGATTCTGCCAAACGTGTGCGGGGCGGTTCACGAACCACCCCTACTGTTCGTCCGAATATACTCGCGAATGCGGCGCCGTTCCTCGTCGTCACGAATCGGGCGGTCGTGGTACCCAGGCTGCCACACCATCGTGCCTGGCGTGCCGCGCATCAGATTGATCTGTTTCGTCGATACGGTCTTGAACGCGCCGACCAATCGACCAATGGGTCTGCGGTCACAGTGGAACCCGGTCTGCGAGCCGCCCAACACCAGTATGCCGTGAACGTGGTCCGGCACGACGCACCATTCGTCCAGCGTCACGTACGGGTGTTGGTCAGCCAGCCACCGCGATGTGCCGGGCACCACCTGGCCAAATTGTCCAGCCGCATCCGACTTTCGCACGCCGTGCCGGATCGATCCCTTTCGTGAACCGCCCCGACACGTTCAGCGGTGCAGACCGCAACATGACATGCGCCTCAGCCGGGAATTGTGGCGTGCGACGCGGGCAGGCCAACGACCTCCATCCCTTACCGATCTCGTCGCGGGTTTTCGTGCCTTGTATGCGGCTGAGACGGCCGTCGCCCGGCTGGTTTGGACGCATGTGCTCAGAGGTTGAGGAATTCGGAGCAGTAGACCGCGTCGGAGACGAGGCGGCGCACCGGCGCGGGCGGACCCTCACCAGGCATCGGTGTTGCTGACTGGAGTTGTCGAGGGTATGACTATGATGATCCGCAAGCAGATGACGGCAGTGTCGTGCGCTGCTGTCCTGGCCGTAACGCTCACCGGCTGCAGTGGCAAGGGTCCCGACTCCCCGGCGGCCCCAACATCCACGTTGCCGACGCTGCAGACTCCAAGTCCGACGCCCAACCCACCACCGAACCCGTCGCCAACACCGACACCTACGCCTGGCCCAACCCCGACGCCCAACCCACCGCCGAACCCGTCGCCGACACCGACACCCACGCCCAGCCCAACCCCGACGCCCAACCCACCACCGAACCCGACGCCGACACCGACACCCACGCCCGTACCGCCGGGCCCCTCAGCGACTGTCTCGGGCACCGTGGCGACCGGCGGCTTCGTCTTCGGAAGCTGCCCCAACCTCAAGTTCTACATCGTCGAACAGGGCACGGGTGCGGCGATCGTGATCTTCACGAACGCCGGCACACAATTCATCAATGGGGCCTGCGCAGGCATCTCTGGCGCGCTCCAGGTGCAAGTCACGGGGATCCGGCAGGCTGACGGCAGCATCGTCGCGTCGGCAGTCCAGAGCCAGGACCACATCGGAGGCTGATCGGCAAGCAGGCCGCCCGACCATTCCAGCCTGGTCGGCGTGCATGAGGGCGGAGACCCCAGAGCCCGGACGGGTTGTGCGGCCTCCGCTCGTCGCACCTCGCTCGTCGCTCTCCGCCAGTCGCATCGTGTGCGCCTGTTCGTCTGCCCGCCTGGCCACGGGATCGAGTCGCCGCCTGCCCCCCGCCATCGGCGTGGCGGAGCGCCGGGACGCGCCTCTGAAGACGCTGGCAAGACCGTGCCTCGAAGCCGTGGCGGACACTACCTGATGCGTGTGGAAGAGGGCGGCAATCGCGACGATTCGTTCATCGACCTCAGCCCTATCTTCACTGCCAGGTGCGACGTCGTCAGTCCGGCCCCACCTGCACCATCGCCTGCGTGTCCGCTGGCGGTCCCACCTGCCGACGAGGGCCGCGTGGCCGATGGGGTCCCCGAAGGTGCTATCCCCGGATTTACCTCACGCGTAATTCCTTTCGGGGCGCGAACGCCCCGACTCGGCAGGAGGAGGTGGCACCCAAACGCGAAACGGACCTTACGGTTCGCGTGACGCGGTCGGTCCGATTTGGCGCACCGCCGAATCGATCCTCGAAAACACTGGCACAAACACGCGTGTTCTGAGCAGGCCCCCTTGCGCCAGGCTGGCAGCCCTTGTGCGTCCGGGTGGCATCGCACACACCCGTCCGGGCACCCGGACACACAGATGAGGGAGAGAACAGCCATGAGCATCTACCTGCCAGAGGACGCGTCGAAGGCGCGTATCCGCGATGCCGAGAACGCCAGGAAGAATCGTGCCGAGATCGTCCGAGCGCAGTCATGGGGCCAGGTGACGCGCCGCGATCTCGTCAAGTGGGGTCTGTTCACAACCGCCGGGCTGTTGGCACCGATCGGCGGGCTCAACCCGTTCGTCGGCAGCGCCCGCGCCGACGGCGGCGGCAGCAGCATTCCAACCGGGGCACCGCGCAGTCCGCTGTACGGAGTGCAGCCGTTCACGCAGGTGATGCCGCGCTTCGACGTCCTGCCGCGCAACCCCGTGTCGTCTCTGGATCCCGTCCCTTCGGCCATGGCCAATCAGACGATGCAGCCGGTGCCGGGGGAGCTCGGCGGAGGCTACGGTCCCATTGAAGGGCGTCCTCCGGGAGATGTCTGGGCGCACCAGCGATTCGAGCAGTTTCCACCGGCCGTGTGCGTCCAGGCCATGCAGGCCGGCGCTCGGGCCAACCTCACGTACAATCCCGGCGTCCCGTCCAGCCTGAATTCCGGCATGGCGGCGAATCAGTCGCTCCCGGTGAAATTCCACCCGAACTGGCCGACGCAGAACGAGAACTCGGTCTGGACCTTCAACGGCACGATTCCGCCGAAGCTCGTGCAAGGCCGCTACGCCGAGCCGATCCTCTTCCGCCACTACAACCGGCTGCCCGCCGATGTCACGAAGAACAACGGCTTCGGCCGACACACGATCTCGACCCACGAACACAACGGCCACCACGGAGCCGAGAACGACGGCTTCACCGGCGCCTACTTCTTCCCTGGCCAGTTCTACGACTACCACTGGCCGATCGTCCTGGCGGGCCACTTCAGCATGAACACCGCGGCCACCGATCGGATGGCCAGCACGCCCGACGGAAGCGGCGGGCTGATCCGGATCCCGGGCGACTGGCACGAGACGATGAGCACCCACTGGTTCCACGATCACATGTTCAGCTTCACCTCGCAGAACGTGTACAAGGGCAACGCGGCGATGTTCAACATCTACAGCGGCCTGGATCGCGGCAACGAGGCGATCGACGACGGCGTGAACCTGCGGCTTCCGAGCGGCACGGCGAAGGACTGGGGCAACCTGGACTACGACGTGAACCTCATGCTGGCCGACAAGGCGTTCGACCAGTCGGGACAGCTGTATTTCGACATCTTCAACTTCGACGGGTTCCTGGGCGATGTCATGACCGTGAACCTCGCCTATCGCCCGTACTTCGAGGTGGAACGCCGGAAGTACCGCTTCCGGATCCTGAATGCGAGCGTCTCGCGCTTCTTCAAGGTGGCGCTTGCCAACGCCTCCGGGACCGCGCAGCCGATCGTCCAGATCGCCAACGACGGCAACCTGCTGCCGTCGCCGGTCACGCTCACCTCGCTCGACGAGCAGGGCATTGCCGAGCGCTACGACATCGTCATCGACTTCTCGAAGTACAACATCGGGGACAAGCTCCACCTGGTGAACCTCTGCGAGCACCAGGACGGCAAGAAGCCGGCGAACGATCTGTCGATGTCAAATGCGCTTTCGGGTAAGTCGGCGGACCCGTGCGTCGGTCGGTTCCTGGAGTTCCGCATCGTGCGCAATCCCGCCAATCCCGACCTGAGCCGTGTTCCGAGCACGATGATTCCGAACCCGGATCTCTCGAGGATCCCCGTCGCGCGGGTGCGTAACTTCGTGTTTGGTGACGGGGCGTCGCAACCCAGCACCTCGGACCCGATCGCGGCGTTCATCGGCCCATGGGGCATTGCCACGGATGGCGGGAAGGTGTTGGCCGCGGACTACAACCGGATCTCCGCCGCTCCGCAGTACGGCACGCGTGAAATCTGGAACCTGATCAACGGCGGCGGTGGTTGGGACCACCCGATACACATCCACTTCGAGGAGGGTCAGATCCTGGCTCGCAACGGCAGCCTGAGCAACGTGCCGGCCTGGGAACGCGGTCGGAAGGACGTGTACAGGCTCCGCCCAAGTGGGAGCGTCACGCTCACCATGCAGTTCCGGGACTGGGGCGGCATGTACATGGAGCACTGCCACAATACCGTGCACGAGGACAACGCGATGCTGCTGCGCTGGGAGGTCGATCAGTACGGATCGACGACCCTGCAGCCGCTGCCGACGCCGTGTCCGACGCCGCAAGGTGTGTTCTGGGAATCACCGGAGGGCCTGCCCGCCAAGTAGGCGAATCCACGTGAGACCGCGGTCGAACCGGCGGGCTGGCAGCGGACAGTTCGCCGGTTTGCGTTTCACCGGCGCTCTTCGACGTTCGTGGATTCAGTACGCGGCGTAGCCGTCGCGAGGAGGTCCCACCATGCGGTCGATGTTCTGGTTGCGAATCGCCCCGGTGCTCGTGGTCGCGTGCGCCGTCGTGGCCGCGGTTGCGTTCGAATCCGTGCCTGCCGCCGCCGACAATTCCCATTGGGGCGCGAACTACTTCCCCAACGTCACGCTCACGACGCACGAGGGCCGGCAGGTGCACTTCTACGACGACCTCGTCAGGGGCAAGATCGTCGCGATCGATCTCATCTATACGACCTGCAAGTACGCGTGCCCGCTCGAGACCGCGCGGCTCGCGCAGGTGCAGACGCTGCTCGGCGATCGCATGGGGCGGGACGTGTTCTTCTACTCCATCACGATCGACCCGGACCATGACACGCCTCCAGTCCTGAAGGCCTACGCCGAGAAGTACCATGCCGGACCCGGCTGGCTGTTCCTCACGGGGAAGGCGTCGGACATCGAGCTGATCAGCAGGAAGCTCGGGCTGTACACCGAGCCTAATCCCGCCAACAAGGACGGTCACACGCCCAGCCTGCTCGTCGGCAACGAGACAACCGGCCAGTGGATGCGAAACTCCGCGCTCGACAATCCGAAGTTCCTGGCGAGGACGATTGGCGACTGGTTGAACAGCTGGAAGACGTCGAAGCCGGGCGTCAGCTACGCGGAGGCGCCGAAGCTGACGCTCGACAACGGCCAGTACGCCTTCTCCACCCACTGCGCGCCGTGCCACTCGATCGGCGGAGGAGTGAAGATCGGACCGGACCTCGCCGGCGTCACGGGCATTCGCGACCGCGCGTGGCTCTCGCGGTTCATCGTCGCGCCGGCCACGATGCTGGCCGAGCGCGACCCTCTCGCGGTGTCCCTGTACGAGAAGTACAAGCCGGTGCAGATGCCAAACCTGGATCTGAAACAGGAGGACGCGGCCGACATCCTGATGTACCTCGAGAAGCAGGGATCGGCGATCCGAGGTACTGCAGCTCAGGGCGCGATTGCCGCTGTGCCGCTTCCGGCGGGCACAGATCTCCAGCCCATCGTCGCCCCCTATCTTCACGTGCAACAGGAATTGAGCAGCGATGTGCTCGTCAGTGTCAGCGAGAACGCCCGGGTGATCGCGTCCGAGGCTGGGCGCTTCGGACCCGGCGGGGAGCCGATTCGACTGGCGGCCGAGAGCCTCGAGCACGCCGTCGATCTCGTTACCGCACGAGCGGCGTTCGGACACCTTGGCGACGCACTGATGACGTCAGCGCGAGCGTCGAACGTCCGTCTGGTTGGACCCGATGTGCGCGTCGCGTACTGCCCGATGGCGAAGAAGTACTGGCTGCAGATTGGCGAGGAGATCCGGAATCCGTTCTACGGCAAGTCGATGCTCGACTGCGGCCGCATTGTCGCGGAGTTGCCTGAGCTGCGCTAGCCTGTCGCGACTGTACGCGGAGCCCGCAGAGGACGCACAGCAGCAGCCACGTATCCGCCCGGTGAAGACGGCCCGGCTGCCGGACGGCAGCCGCACGGTGCCTGAGGAGACCGCAACCGCGGTCTCCCCTTTCTCACCTGTCACTTCTCGCTTCTTCTCTCGGCATCCCTTCGGGGACCTGCTACTGCAGGAACGGCTTGACCGGCGGCAGCCCCTTTGCCGATCGGCCGAGCGCGCCGACCACCGGCAGGAACAGATATTCGTCCTTCGCCTTGCCATCCGGACGCCTGGCGACCTTCACGTTGTCTCCGACGTGGCCGTTGGTGACCCTGAGCGACGGGTGGTCGAACGGCGCCGACTCGTTGACCACCCGCGAATCGGTGAGAGTCTTCAGGAACGCGACCAACGCTGCCCGATCCTCGACCGTCATGCCGATGAACTCGATGTCAGGATCGGCGTTGGACGGGTTGCTGGCGAATCCGCTGGTGTCAGCGAAGAAAGGACCCTGCCGGTCGCCGCCACGGTTGTAGAACGCGACGACCTGCTCGAGCGTGGCCTGCCCGCCATTGTGAAAGTACGGCCCCGTCAGTTCGACGTTCCGAAGCGTGGGGACCTTCACCGCACCGTCAATCGCGCTGCGAAACGTCGAATCCACCAACCCCGGCTCGACGAAGCTGTCGCACGCCACGGTAAAGGGGTCTGGCCCCACCCGGAACGAATTCGCCAGGTTCGAGCAGTCCAGCGTCGTCCCGGCGTTCGCAAGCGCGGCCTTGAACTCCATCGCGAGCGACAAGGAATTGCCGAACGGATCCTGCGCACCAATTCCGAGGTCGCGTGAGGTCGGCGTGACGCCGATGTTGTAGAAGCCTGAGTCGTAGAGCGCGATCGAGAAATCGCCCATCGTCATCCGCTCGACCAGGCCACCGATCTGCGCAAGGTCGAGCATGTGAGTTCCGGCACCTGTGAACTCCGGGCCTTTGTGGCAGCGGCTGCACCTGCCGTCCGGCGCAAACGCCCGCGTGGCGTCGATACCATCGCCCTCGAAGATGGCCAGGCCGTGGAGTTCCTGATCGGTCAGGCCGCACGGTGCCGTGACGGTTGTGATGCTCCCGGTCGTGGTTGTCGTGTTCGTGCACGCCGACAGGTCGAGCGGCGTAAAGGTCGCTTGGGCCGCGGCAATCGCCTGCCGGACCAGCGGGTTTTCGACGAAGTCATCCCACCGGGTGCGATCCGGGATCAGCGTCTTCTCGTATTCCTGGACCGCGAGGCCGAAGAACAGCGAGAAGTTCGCCTCCATCAGCGTATAGGTGGTGGTCGTCGGGTTCGCAGGATCTAGCGTCACGTTCTGCGCCGATTTCCAGAATGCCGGTTTGAACGCCAACTTGACGTAGTCTGCGTAGATCCTCACCAAACCCCGGCTCGAGGCGTGCCGGAACGGCCCGAGCACGCTGTCGGTCGCATCAACCGTCTGATTGACCAGCGGTCGCATCGGCAGCACCTTGTGACCGATCTCCGCGAAGTTGCGCCCGCCGCACGACATCTCGAAGTCGCTTCCGGGCGGCCCGACCGCCTGCGACGCCAGCGACGAGTTGGAGAGGTCCACTGGAACCATGGCCAGCGCGCCGTCGGCCTGCACCTTCCAGACGCCCGCCGACTGGTCCCGTCGCCCGAACGGGTTGACGCCGTTGAACCGGTTGTTGGCGCGGCCGTCCCAGAAGTTCCGGAAATTGAACGCGGCGCCGATGACGGTCGGTGTATTCCGCGGCTCGACCCGGCGGGTCTGGACGCCACCGACCATGAAGTTCGGATCGGCAACCGCGATGCAGCGGTCGAGCGGGCGACGCGGCCTGTCTGTCACGAAGTGGGTCGCGAACACACCTTGAGAGGACACGACGTCGCTGCTGTCGAAGGTCACCGTCGAATCGCGGAGATCGGGGTCGGACAGCCGGTGGAACGGAAAGTCCGCCGCCGTCAGGGTGTAGTTCGGTCCGCCTTTCGCGCCAGACCCGGTAGGGCTCGACGGGTTGAACTGTCCGGGTGGCACGCCCCGGAGGTCCGGGTCGAGTGAGTTCTTCACTCGGTTGTCGGCGCCCGCGTGGAAATGGCAACTGGCGCATGCGATGCGATCGCTGCCGATTGCTTCTTCCCAGAAGAACGCCTTGCCGAGGACGATCGCCGCCTGCTCGTTCGCGATGTAGTCCGCGAGGAAGTCACCACCGGTACCGCCGTCCCGAGGCTGCGCCACGTGGATCGCCCGCATCGAACCGAGGCCGCCATTCACGAGAGACGGAGGCGGACCGAGCTCGAATTGCCGGCCTGGCCCCTGCGCCCTGACGTGTGGGTTCGGCATGGACAGCACGATCGCAATGACGACGCCGAACACGACGGCCGAGAGCATCACGACGGTCCTGAGTACCCCGATTCGCAGGACTCCTGCTCGATGCCCGGGTATCCTCGACATTCTGGTCTGCATGGTGCTCTGCCCTGCCTTCCTGCCGGCCCTGAGCCGGGTCGAACGGTGCCAATCGCCAGCGCGCCGGGTTGAAGCCACCGATGATCCCGAACGCCTGCCAGCCGCCGCATCAACCGCGGTCGCGGCGGCGTTCAGGGATGATGCGCGTCATCGAAACGTCAAGATGGGCGACGTCGCCGTGCCGCCGAAGCTGGATGTGACCGTCACGGATGCCGGCGGGCTGAACCCGATTACGGTGATCGTCGGAACTCCGTTCACCATGAACCAGGCACTCGATGAAACCGTCTTCCCCGACGCGGCGTCGAAGAAGGACAGCGTGAGGATCGGTGATACCAGCGCACCGGTCTTCGCGTTGATCCTGATCGGAGCGCTCGTCGTCGCGGTCACGTCGAGACGCGACTTCGCGAACCGATAGACCACCGTCGTGATCGTCACGATGTCGGGCGGCGGATTGACGGTGACGCTGGTCGTCGCCGTCGCACTCCCGCCTGAGTTGGTGGCCGTCACCTGGAAGCCGAGCGAGATTGACGCGGCGCCCAGCGTCAGCACTGGTGCCTGGAACGTCGGAGCTCTCGAGGTCGCGCTCGACAAGGTGACCGACGGCGATCCCGACATCTGCGTCCACTTGTAGGTCACGCCGGGAGACGAACTGGTTGCGGTGAGCGTAACGGTCGCGCCCGCGGCCGCTGGATTAGGTGCCGAGGCGGCGGTGACGGTCGGTGCCGCCAACGGACTGACGGCCACCGACACAGAGGCCGTCGTCGTCCCTGCCACGTTGGTGACCGCGACGTTGAACGACAGCGTCGTCTGCTGCGTGACCGACGGCGCGACGAAGGTCACCACCGCCGGGTTCGCCGTCGGCGCGAGGGTGACGGGCGCGGTTCCATTCGGCGTTCCCGATTCGGACCAGGCAAAACTGAGCGCGGCCGGCGTGTTTGGATCGCTGCTGCCGCTGGCATCGAGCGTCACCACGTCGCCGGAGTTCGCCGCCGTCGGCGACGCAAACGCCGTCGCGACCGGCAACTGCACTTGCCCGCTGGGACCGCAGATCACGGGTGAAGGCGCCGGCGAGCCCGGCCACGGCGACAACTGGCCGACGATGCCGAGCGAGGTCGGGGGACTGGCCGGCACCGCGCCGAAGTAAGGCCCCGACCCGTTGGCGAGAAATGGGAAGTCCACCAGGTTCATCGGCACTGGAGGATTCCCCACGCCCAGGTTCTCCGGAAAGATGAACTGGAAGATCGGCGCGTTGTACTGGCCCGTCTCGAGCCCCATCCCGTTGATAATCTGGGTGACCTTCCTCGGCGCAAATCCGCGGCCGTCGCCCATCGTGGCGCGGAGGTTGCGGGCGGGTGGCAGGAACAACCCGCCGGTCGGCCGGAAACGCCAGCGACCTTTCACCGCGCCGGTCGGCGGACCGATGTCCACCGCCACACCGCTCACCCACAGACGATCGGTTGTGGCCCCGGTGCACGGGTCCACGTCGATCGCGTAGATGTTGACGGTCGAGCGGCCACTGGCGCCATAAGGATCGGTCGTGAACCCCTCGACCCGCGTGCGCAGCGTCGCCTCCTGCGGAAACCCGGACGTGTTGAGTCCACCGGTGCCCATCAACATCACGTCGATTCCCACGTAGACCGGCGAGGTGTTGGAGGTGGTGAAGAAGCCGAGGTTCGCGATGACCGTGTTCGCCGAAACGTACGTGTCGTTGGGGCCGAGCGGCGCCGAGGGACTGTTCGCACTGGGTGGATACGGCCCAACAGTCGGGAACCCGCTCACCGACGGGTCCGCGGCCAGCGTCCCCGAGTAGTTGACGTAGTCGCCAATTTCGAAGGGTGCCGGCAGTCGCGGGTCCGGCAGGACGCCAGGCGCCGGCGGCGGGTACGTCAGGATGCTCACGAACTGGTTGTTCACATCGCGCGGGCGGTTCCCCTGCGGACACGCCGCGTCGTCCGCCGCTGCCGGATCGGTGCGCGGGATGCACAGCGGAAAGCCGGTCTGCGCACGAACCGTCGGGTTGTCCTCGTCGATCGTGAATCGCCGGTCCGGTGAATCGCCCTTGCTGAACTTCGCGAGCGGGTCGTTGATCCGCACGCGCGCCCCGGAATTCCGATCGTTCAACGTCCCGCCGATCCGCAGCTCGCCCTTCGCGTAGTCGATGTAGTTGATGAAGCCCTGGCCCACGTTGAGCGACTGTTGCGCGAGAAAGATCAGGCCGGCGATGTACTGGTCGCCAACCCGGTTGCCCTGCACGCGGACCTCGTAGGTGGCGAGCGGCGGCGGGCTGTCGGTCAGCGCCAGGCCCGACTGGCCGTTGCGATTCGGGCCAAGCGGTATTCCGTACGGCGACGGTGCCAGCGCGAAGACCTCCTGCCAGGTGAGAGCACTCGCCGGCATCTGGAGGATCGTGTGCGTCGGAACCGTAACGACGTGGCCGTTGATCGTCATCGAACCGCCGGAGAAGACGTCGGCCGGGTTGTCCAGCGTCGCCTTCTGGATGAAGCCCACCATGTCGAACGGCGAGACGAGTTGCAGCGGCGGTTGCGGCGGCGGTGGGGCTTGACCGATCAGGCGTGTCGTCGTCACCAACGTGGCGGCGACGGTCACCGTGAGCCATGTCGCGCGAAGCAAGTGACGGGGCGGTCGCAGGCCAGACAGCATGTGCGGACTCCTTCATTCCCTCGCGCCTCGGCCACCGTGGCGCGACCTCAGCCGTTCGTCACACAGACCACCACCCGTGCGACCCGCTGCGAGAGTGCGCACAACAGCCGAGTCGGAAGGCGAGAGCCGCCCGGCGAACTGGCTCTTATCCAACGAGTCAGTACGCACCGGACGGCTCATCGATGAGCGTGTCGTCGGGAGCTGGAACACGCTGCTGTGGGGTGTGTGCCGGGGAAATTCGAGCACGATCCCTGCCCAGGATGACCGCGTCGATGAATTGTCGGTTGGATCAGGGATTACTGCCGATGGGAGAAGGTTTTAGAGCGGACGAGCGACATCCGGTGAAATTGGACGTGCCGCAGGCAGGGGTACGAAACGCGTAAGTCGTCTTTCGACTCGCGTTCGGGCACACACCCCCGGAGAAGAAGAGGCCTGCGGCACGTCGCGGAAGTCTTGCCGGCCTCACTTGTATAGGGACTCGCGGGGCGTGTTGAAATATAGGGGGGAGATTCTGCTGGAACGCCGGGAGAACGAAAGCGGTCGAAGAGCAGAACACCTGCTCTTCGACCGCCACGGACTCCGACGTCTATCGAGTTACTGACGAATGGTGGTCAGCGCCGACGTCGCCGTGCCGTTCAAGTTCGACTTGACGGTCAGCGACGCAATCGGGCATGGCGTCTGGTAGCCGGCGAGGTTTCCGCAAGCCGGCCGAGGCGCCCCAACCAACGTCAGGATGTAGCCACCGCCGCCGTTGTTCGTGAACGTGTTCCCGAGGGTCGACGGGTCGAATACCGAGCCCGACGTCGTCACGTAGGGCTGCAGTTTCAGCACGACGTTCGTGCTGATCACCGACGAATTGGCCGTGATGTCCAGTCTCTGCTTCGAGGTCCTGTACACGGCCGTCGTGATGTTGAGCGCATCAGGCCGCGGGTTGATCGTCACCGTCGTCGAGTCGACGGCGGAAGCCACATTGGCCGCGTTGGTTGCCTGGGTATTGAGCGTAATCACCGCTGACGTCACCTGGCCGAGCGGCAGGGCCGGTGCAGTGAAGGTCAGCGTTGCGCCGGTTCCTGGCGGGTTCGCGCCCTGCGTCACCGTCAGGTTGAGCAGCGCGGGGGCACCGCTCTGCGTGGCCGAGAAGATGAGCGGCAGCAGCGCCGGCACGTTCGGATCGCTCCCGCTGAGGGCGATGTTCCCGCTCGGGCTGCCCGCGAGCATGGAGATCGGTGCCAGGTGATTGACGGTCGGCGCCTGAGCCGCATTGACCGTCACCGATGACGCGGACGACGCGGTGCCGCACGCATTCGACACGGTCATCGTGACAGCGACCGGCGAGACCGCCCCAACCGCCGAGAAGGTCGGGTTCTGCGCCGAACTCGTCGCCAGGCCGCTATCGACGAAGGTCCCGCTGGACGCCGTCCAGGCGAACGTCAGGGGTGCGGTTCCGCTGCTCGATCCAGTCAGGAGCACCTGCCCACCGAAGGCTACGGTGTACGGGCCACCAGCGCTGGCGGTCGGCGCCGCGCAAAGCGGCGTCGGAGCCGTCGCACTCGGCCAGGGGTCGAGCGGTCCCTTGATCAGGGTGCCGGCGGCCGACGTGTAACCGCCTTTGGCCAGGAAGTCGATCGTGTTGAAGTTGTTCTCCACGATGGGCGAGCCCGGGATGTTCTCCGGGAAGATGTAGTCCAGGATGGGCGCGTGATACTGGCCGTACACGATCCCGTTGGCTGCAGTCGGTGACGCCGCGGTAATCGGCGCGACGAAGCCGGCGGGTGGCACATTCAACGGGCCAGCGTCGATGACCGCCCTCATCTCGCGCGTCGGCGGAATGAACACGCCGGATGGCGGAGGTGTGCACTTCTTGTCGGTGGCGAGCGTCGCCGTGCATGGCGGACGGAAGCGCCACCGGCCCTTCACGGCGCCGTTCGGCGGGCCGGGATCCACGCCAATCGTCCCCCAATCACGATCCGAGGTGCTCCCATCAACGGGACTCAGGTCGATTCCGTAGAGATGGACGTTGCGCGTCGGGTCCGTGCTCATCCCTTCGAACCGCGTGCGAATGACCGCCTCGCCGGCACCGAGCACGGTGAGACCGCCGGTGCCGATGAGCGTCACGTCCGTCCGGATGTACGCTGGATTGGTGCCGGGCCACGTGAAGACGGCGAGGTTGGCCACAATGGTGTGCGCCGCGATGTACGTGCCGGCGGCACCGTTCAGGGGCCAGGGTCCCGCGGTCGGCGTTGCCGTGTCGTTGACCAGCGTCCCGGCGTAGGTGATGTAGTCACCGACTTCGAACGGCACCTGGAAGTATGGGCTCGGCATGGCCGTATTGGCGGGAATCAGCGCTGGGGCGTTGGTCGTGAAGTTGGTGGTCCCCACGGGCCGCATGGCTTGCGGGCAGGCCGCATCGTCGAGGACGGCCGGATTCGTGCGCGGGAAGCACATGGGGTAGCCGGTCCCGGCGGAAATCGTCGGGTTGTCCGGATCCACGGTGAACCGCACGTCGGGCGATATCGAGCGCCCGTACCGGCCCACCGGATCGTTCAGGCGCACACGAGTGCCGCTGCACAGCACGCCGCCGGCAGCCGGGCTCGCGTCGGCCACGCAATTGGCGTCCGGGAACAAGCCACCGACGCGCATCTCACCCTTCGCGTAGTCGATGTAGTTGATGTACCCCTGGCCCGAATTCAGACCCTGCTGCGAGACGTAGATCAACCCGGCGATATAGCGATCCCCGTTGGCGTCGATGACGCGGTTGCCCACGACGTGCACCTCGTAGGTCGTCATCGGCTGCGGAATGTCGGCGATCGCCATGCCCGTCGCGACGCCGGTATACGGCGCCGGAGCATGGGCGAACACCTCCGCCCAGGTCAGGGCGTTCGCCGGGAAGATCACGATGGTCTCCGACGGGACGATGACCGCGTGGCCGTTGACTTTCAGCGTGCCGCCTGCATGCGCGCCAATTCCTGCGCCGGTTCCAGCTCCGCCGAGTGTCGCCTCTTGCAGAAAGCCCGTCAGGTCGAACTGCGTCGAGGTCGGAATTGGGAACTGCGCCCGCAGGGGGCCTGACACGTACGACAGGCCGAGTCCCAGGAGCACAGCGACGAGTGTTGCCCACTTGAATCTCATGGTCCTTCTCCTTCGCAAACAGACAACCCAACGCGGGATCCGCGTGGAGGGTCACTGAACCGTTCCCGCTGTGCGCCAGACGGGGTTCGTGGGCCACCGACGCCCTTGGATGGCGCTACGCCGTGTCGACGACGCCCCTCTCCGCGTTGCGGCCACATCTGCGGCGGCGGAGAGGAACTCACCCGCATGTTGTCGGAAGCCACACGCCCGTTGTGCAGACGGCGTGCCGCGGGCGTTGTCGGGGGTCGATCGCGGACGCGGCGAGGGAGACGAACGAGATCGCCGTGAATTCCGGCGAATATGTCGGGAATCTGGAAAGCCGCGGCGCGCGCGTGGCTGTCCCGGGGTGCGCCGCGCGACGAGATCGGAAAGCGCAATTACGAAGAACCGTCAGGAGCGGCGAAAGAGGGCAGGGGGAAACGGCGCCCGCGGGGACAAGGACCCGCGGACTCTGGGGTTGAGGTGAAGTCAGTTCAGCTCGTGAAACAGGTACACGAGCGCTCTGTGCAGATCCAGCCGCGCCTTGCCGAGCGAACTCGGAACGCTCGCGCCCTGCTCGAGCACCTTCAGGGCGTTTGCTTCGGTCAATCCGGGCCGCCACTGCTGCAGCAGCGCGGCCGCGCCGGAGACCAATGCGGTCGAAAACGACGTGCCCCACACCGCGGCGTAGTGGTTGCCGGGATAGGCGGTGATCAGCGCCTCGCCGGGCGCGCTGAGGTCCACCCTGCCGTAGTTGGAGAACACGCTCCGTTGATCCGCCAGGGTCGTCGAGGCGACCGCGATCACGCCGGGCCAGGAAGCGGGATAGGTTGTCATCTGGGATCCGCCGTTCCCGACGGCGGCGACGAGCAGCGTGCGCTGGCTGGCCGCGTAGGTGATGGCGTCCAGCAGCGACTGGGAGGGGCCAGCCAGTGTGAAGCTCATGTTGATGACCGTGGCACCGTGATCCACCGCGTAGTAGATGGCGCTGACGAGGTCCGACATGGACGCGTTCCCATCGGCCCGAAAGGCCTTCAACGGCATGATGCTCGCCGTCGGCGCCACCAGATGCACGAGTCCCGCGACCATCGTGCCGTGCCCGAACGCCGCGGGAAGCTGAGCCGCATTGAGCATGTTCGACGTGGCTTGCTCGAGGATGGCCGCGGTGGATTGATTGAGGATGGCCACGCTGTTCGGCGCCGCGCCGGACAGTTGCTCGAGGATCGCGGCAGTCGATTGGGCGAGGTCGGCGAAATCCGTGGGAACGCCGCCGACGTCGTTCACAAAGTCGTAACCGGGAACGACCACGTCCGCGAGGGCTGGATGGCCAGGGTCGATGCCGGTATCGATGATCGCGACCACACCTCCCCCAGTGGCCAGTTGTTGGGCATCTGCGAGGCGAATCACACCGGCCGCCGGCTGACTCACGTATCCGCCGGGCATCTGGCGGCCGAAGTACGCGACCGGCGCCTGGCGGCTGAACGCCTCGAGGATCGCGGCCGTGGACTGCGCCAAGGCCGGTCCGGCCGACGTTGATTCCGCCAGCGCCAGACTCGTGTCGGTCTCGATGCTGACAGTCAGCGGATCGGCCGCCACGAGAGCCCTCAGGGCGCTGTCCTCCGCGGCCGACTGCGTGTTGGCGAGAACGAGACAGACTTCTTCCGGGCCCTGCTGGTGAACCAGGCGAACATCGATCAGACCGTACCGTCGACACAGCGTGTCGGCGTCGGCCGTGGTCCGCGCGCGGAGAATGAACTGTCCGGCACTTGCCGCGGTGCTGGCAGCCAACAGCAGTACCAGCGCCATCCATGGCGGAACGAACCGTCTCATGATCATCTCCATTCCAACGGCCTCAATCCGTCAGCGGCCTTGGGCTGCGCGGGACCCGCTTCGCGGCTCGCTTCCGCGACATGATCGGAGCCATCAGCGGATTCAGCGCGATCTCGATCCGGCGGGCGCCTTCCTCGACCGGTATGTGCAGTCGCATGCGTCCCGCCGGGATGTACTCGAGGTGAAACTCTCCGTGTTCGTTGCTCGAGGTCGCGGTCAGCACCTCCCGGCCCGACGTCAGGACGATGGGACGGCGCGCGACCGAGAGGGCGACGTCTGCGGGGCAGAGCAACTGGCCCACGAGCGCGATCTCCGGCTGCCCGGGCCGCTGTTCGAGGCGCAGGTCGACGTACACGTCTCCGGCTTCGTAGAGCGCCTGCCGGCTCGTCCGCTCGCTTCCGCGAATGCCGGCCGGGAGCGGGCGCAGCAGGCTGTCTTGCACGAGCCGGGCCATGATCCGTGACAGTCCCCACACGCGCTCGGGCCGAAAGCCCACGAACACGGCGCGCGCACGGCGAATGACATCCACCGGCGGCTCGACCGTCTCGTCGGCCCTCAATTGCGCCATGAGCGCCGCGAGGCGGACGATCATCGCTCGACAGACCTCGCAGCCTGCCATCAGGTGCCCCTCGATGGCCCCCTGGCGGCCTGGACCGCCCAAGCCGCGGAGGTAGTCGATCCCATCCGTCAGGTCGTAGTGCTTCATCGACGCCTCACACGCCACGGCGCGGGAACCGCGCCTCCAGCTCTGACAGTGAGGGGTGGCGATCCGGCCTCCTGATATAGGCCTCCCACTTCATGACGTCTCGTCTCCCTCACGCGGCAGCGGCATCGCCGATGAGCACGAAGGGTGCCCAGAAATACGGATGTGGGTACTCCGCCCGAAGTGACTGCATCGCAGCGGTCAGCGCCTGCGCCTTGTCAGGATGCTCTCGCAGCCGAGCGTAGAACGAGCCCATGAACGCCGCGGTACTCCGGTCGTTCACATCCCACAACGTCACGAGCAATGCCCGCGCACCCGCGTACAGGAGTCCGCGGACCAGACCGATGAGCTCGTCGCCTCCCACCACCGCGCTCAAACCGGTCCCACAGCCGCTCAGCGTGACCAGCTCGGCCGACAGGTGGAGTTGGTACAGGTCGAGGAGGCTGATTTCGCCACTGCCGAGTCGGACGGCGGAGAGCAGTGGGTTGTCCTGACGAAAGAGCCCATGGGTCGCCAGGTGGATATGGCGGGCGCCGGGACCCTGCTCACGCAGATGGTCGAAGGTGGCTTCGCTCCCGACGAGCACCGTCGGATTCGGCAGCACCTTGCTGACGGCGGCCACTTCGTCGAGGATGTGCGGGGCGCCCGGATCGGGCACGCCGAGCACCAGCGAACGAGGCTCCGACGACGCCCGGCGGGTGCGACACAGATAGTAGACCGTCGCACTCGGCGCGTACGACACCGATACGCGGTCCAGCAGGAACTGGCGCCCGTCGAACAGCGCGTGGAACGGCAGGTAGTGCAGGAACCGGTGGGGCACGATGACCAGGTGCCGAGCGCCGTCGACGAGCGAGAGCAGTGGCTGGAGGAGCGCCGTGTGGCACTCGTGGAGATGGTCCAGCGTCGCGGACAGCAGCGCCGGCGCGAACCGGGAGGCGTACCGCTCGCCGAACGTGAACTTCGACAGCTGGAACTGAACGAGACGCAGCAGCGTTCGCATGCGGCCCGAGTCGCAGAGCGGCCGGACCTCAATCCGATCGCGCGTCACCACACAGCCGAGGATGCGTCCGCGGGCTTCGAAATACTCGACGAGCGCTGTGTCGGACGGGATGGTGGCCCGGATCGCGTCGAGCGGCACGGCCTGTCCACCACCGAGCGCGTTCAGCTCGGCGTCCGCTTGCCCGACTTCCGCCTGCGCGCGTGCGAGCCTTGCCTCGCAGTCGCGGGCGCGCTGCCGCATGTCCGCCACACCGCCCTCCCGGGTGCCCGGCGCACCTTCCGTTTCGCGGGCCTCGATCTTCCGGTACCACCAGATCAGTTCCCGACGCTGCGCGGCAATCGCACCGGACGACGATTCGGCGATTGGCCCCGTCGCCGACGGGTCGAACGCCATCAGGTCGACAAGGCTGCGCGATTTCGCCTGCTCGATGTAGCGGAAGGCTACGCGAGAGCGGAACACCTCCGGCTCGCGCTGAAGGGCGAGCGACACGAGCCCTTCGTAGACGGCGCGCTTGTCCTCGAGAAACGCAACCTTCAACGGCTCACTGGCCAGCTGGCTGCGCAGCGTCTCGAGGCCGGCGTGTGCCTGGCGGAATGCCGCGTATGCGGCCTCGCCATCTCCGAGAGCTTCGTGGATCTCACCGAGCGCGTAATAGCCTTCGGCAGAGAGCGCGGTGGCTTCTCCGCGTTCGGCGCGCGCGATGGCGTGCTCGACGGTCGAGCGGGCATCGACCAGGGCCCCGGTCCTGGCGGCAATCCGGCCGAGCAGCAGTTCACAGAGCACGGCCTTTCCAGGCGGTCCCTTGTCGTGGAAATAGGCGAGCGCCGAACGACACAAGCGCCGGGCCGCACGCAGGTCCTCCTCGCGCAGGAACACCATGGCGCGGTACAAGTCGGTGATCATCAGCCAGTGCCGGTTCCGCTCGCGGCCGAACACCTCACGCGCCCGCCCGAACAACGCGAGGGCCCGTCGACCTTCGCCGGCGCGCGACGCAGCGGCTCCCATGTTCACCAGCGCCTTCCCCATCTCGTACCGCATGTGCAACGCACGAAATGCGCGCCACGCACTGGTCGCCAGGCGCTCCCCCTCGTCGTTCAGGTTGAGTTCGAGATAGATCTCGGACTGGTCGAGATCGCAAAGAGCCTGATGATACGGGTCACCAACCCGCCGGCAGTATGCGCGGGTGCCGCGGTACAGCTCGATCGCACGGGCGTATTCGCCGCGCAAGTAGTGCAGGTAGGCGATGTTGTAGTCTGTTTCCGCCGCCACGCGTGGCATCCCGTGCTGCTCGCACCAGGTACGGGCCCTGCGGCACGCGTCGAGCGCCTGCGGGAAGTCGTTGAGGCTGATCAAGCACACGGCCATGTTGCGGAGGACGATCCCAACGTCCTCCGGCGTGCCGTGCTCGGTCAGCACACGGTGCGCCCGGCGATAGCACGCCAGCGCCTCGTTGAACCGGTCCTGTCTGTAGAGCACGTTGCCGACATTGGAATCGAGCCGCCCCAGCCGAAGCGTATCGTCGAGTGCGGTGAACACGCCTCGTGCTTCGGCCGCCCACGCGTGGGCACGTTCGTAATCGCCGAGATAGATCAGCGTCTGGAGGGCGCCGCTCAGGGTGATCGCGCGCTCCAGCGCCGCTTCCGGCGAGACGAGCCGGTCGAGGGCCGCCCGGTAATTCGCCAGCGCGGCCCGATGCCGGCCCCGCATCGAGAGGATGTGGCCAGCCGTGCGCTGGCTTCTCGCCTGTTCCGATGCGTCTCCCAGGCGTCTGGCCACCAACCGGGTGGCGCACACCAGGCGGTCCGCCCTGGCAAGGTTGACGCGTGCGGCGCGCATGGTCGCGGTGTGCAGCCGTCGGACGAGATCGCTGTCCGAGGCCCTGGGCGCGTGGGCGAGCAGCGTCCGGCGGACGTCGTGGGCGGCCGCCCGGCCCAGCGCACGCACGAGAGCGTCCGGGCTCATCGTTCGACCGCCTTCTTGAGTTTGTCGAGACATCGCCCGCGGATGAATCCGATCGACCCGGTCGCGAGCCCCAGGCTGGCCGCCACCTCGGCGTATGGCCGCGGCGGATCCTCGAAGAACAGCATGTGGACCATTGCCTGGCACCGGGGCGGAAGGCTGGCAATGGCCTCACGCAGGTCCTGGGCCCGATCGAGGGCCGACCGGTCGTCATCTGTCACCACGTGCGGGTCACCGATCATCGAGACATCGACATCCGATCGTTCCACCTGCTCGCGGCGCACCGACTGTTTCCGCCACCGCAGGGCCGCGTGCATCGTCACGGTGATCAGCCAACCGCGCAGCGCCGCCGCCTGACGCAGGCGGCCGAGCTCCGAATAGAGCTCCAGACAGACTGACTGGAAGATGTCCGCCGCGTCATCCGGGGTCGCATGGTAGCGGAGCGCGATCGAGTAGATGAGGCGCTTGTACTTGTCCACCAGGGCATGCCAGGCCCGCTCGTCACCCACCAGGCAGGCCCGGACCAGCGCGTCGTCCGCCCACGCGGGCGTCGGCTCGTCGTTCATCGCGATCGGCAGCCTCAGTCCGGCGCCCATGATCAGTGCGCGCCTCCACGCTGGTTGTTCTTCCAGTAGAGCTCCTCGACATTCGACAGCACGTAATGATCGAGGATCGCCGGACGGAAATTGCCCATGTCCTTCCTGGCGCCGACGAGGATGGAGGGACTCGCGATGGCAATGAGCGGCAACTCGTCCGCCACGATGTCCTGCACGCGGTCGTAGAGCCGCTTCCGCTCGATGGCGTCTGTCGTGACCGATTGACGCCGCATGAGATCGTCGATTTCCGCCTCCCACCTGGTTGCCGGCGTGCGCTGGCCAGGGTTCCACAGATGCGTCGGACCGTTCGACAGCCAGACGTTCATCTCGGCGGACGGATCCGCGTCGCCGCTCGCCAGCCCCAGCACGCATGCGTCGTAGTCGCGCGATTCGAGCACGCGGTTCAGCAGCGCACGGAATTCGAGTGTCACGACCGTCGCACGCATGCCGAGCTGCGACAGATCGTCCTGGACGATCGTGGCCATCTGCGTACGCGGCTGGTTGCCCGCGGCGACGAGAATCGTGAACTCGACGGGTGCGCCCTGCCCATCGTGCAGCCGGCCATCGGCACTCCACGTGAAACCGTCGCTTCGCAGGAGCTGCCGCGCGCGGTCGAGAGAACGTGGCGGCCGCGGAATCCCCTGGTCGATCCACCGCGCGTTCGCCGGCGTCACGTGAGTCCACAGCGGCGCGCCGTGCCCGCGGTAGACGAGCCGTACTACGGCGTCCCGGTCGATCGCCGCTGACACTGCCTGCCTGAAGGCGCGGCCACGAAACCACGCCTGCTTGCGTGCCACCGCCGGGAGACCGCGGCCCGCGAGGTCGTTCTGGTTGAAAAACAGGAAGTTGTACTCGAGGCCGGGCCCGAGATCGATCACCCGGTACCCGCCGTCCCGCTGGCCCGCCCGGAGCGACTCGTAGTCGTCGGCGGTGAGCCGCGTCACCAGGTCGGTCTCGGACGCCTGAAAGCGCAGCGCCTGCGCGCTCTCATCGGGCACCTGGATGAACGTGAGCCGCTGGAGATACGGCAGGGCCTGGCCACGGGCGTCCACCTTCCAGTAGTACGGATTCCGCTCGAGCACAATCCGTTCGCCGGGGACGTAGCGCGCCAGGCGGAAGGGACCGAGCCCCGCGATGGCCGACGGCGCGGTCGTCAGGTTCCATGCCTGAGAGAGCGTGCCCTCGGCGTATGCGCGTCCCAGCAGGTGCCGCGGCAGGATGGCCACGCTGTCGAACAGGCGTTCGCCGGCCGCCAGGGGGCTGGGAAGATCGACGGCCACGGTGAGCCCGTCGACCTTGCGGACGGTCATTGGTTTCCCGTCCGCCATGAGCAGTTCGCGCTGCGGCGAGTGCACGCGCTCATCCAGATAGACGCCAAAGCTGAAGATGACGTCGTCTGCATCGCAGGGGTGACCGTCGGAGAAACGAAGGCCGCGCCGAAGCGTCAGCGTGTAGTGACGACCGTCGGAGGTGACCGACCACGCCCGGGCGAGAGCGGGTTCGGTTCCAAGAGTCCCTCGGTTGATGTGGACGAGATCGGCCATCAGACGCCCGAGCACCTCGCGCGAAGGCGCGTCGATTGCCATCACCGGGTTGAATGTCTTCGGCTCGGCTCGCTGCGCGATGACCAGCTGGCCGCCGGGAATACCGGCGGACGCCGTGGTCGTCATCGGCTCTGCCATCCTGCCGCCGGGCGAACGCTCGAAGGCGCCCCCGCCCAACGCGCCGGTGGCCATCAGTATCGTCAGCAGACACACCGCGGAGTGTCGGCGCGTCATGTCAGCATGCCTCCGCCGTTGGGCGCGGGGCGCGGCCGAATCGCGGCATCTTCTCGATGTCCCGCGCCGCACGGTCGTACAGCGCGACCACCGCGACGATGGCGCCGAGCGGCGCGGCCAGCCACCAGTGGGACAGCACCAAGCCTGGAGGGATCATGCCTGCGGTCAACGTGCCCCAACTCGCCGTGGGCTCGGCAACACCGAGGCCCAGAAACGAGAGCGTGATCTCCGCGAGCACGTAGCGCGGGGCCAGCAACGCGGCCTGCGTCACTGCGACACCGATGGCCTGGGGCATCACGTGGCGCGCGAGCACGCGGAACGCCGTCGCGCCACAACTCCGGGCAGCGAGCACGTGGTCGCCGTCCCGCTCGGAGAGCACGACCGCACGAATCAGGCGCGCCGGTCGGGCCCAGCCAACCGCGCCGACGAGTCCCGCGGTGAGCAGAAACGTGCGAACGGGCGACAGGTCGAGCGGCAGAAGGCTGCGCAGCGCGAGCAGCAGGTAGAACCATGGCAGGGACAGGCAGGCGTCGGTCAGCCACATGAGGACGCCGTCCAACCACCCGCCGTGATAGCCGGCCACCGTGCCAATGACGATGCCGAGGCCGAGAGCGATTACCGTGGCCATCAGACCCGCATACAGCGTCGGCCGGGCCCCAATCACCAGACGGGACAGCAGGTCGCGCCCGTACCGATCCGTACCGAGCAGGAACAGACGCGCGGGCTCGTCCACGCCAAGCAGATGACGGTCCCAACCCACGAGACCTCCGAGTCGGTACGGCGCGCCTCTCGACCACAGCTGCAGCGGCATCGCCCTGCTCGGGTCCTCGCGCGGCGCACGGCTGGCCGGATCCATCCAAAACGGATAGACCAGCGGCCTCAGGTGCCAGCGACCGGCGGTGTCGACGAAGTGCAGCCGCGTCGGAGGCGCGAGCGCCAAGTCGCGGTGCTGACGGTCCGGCGCATCCGGCGCGAGCGGGTCCGCGAACAGCACCAGGGCGTGGAGCGCCAGCAGTGCCATCACGGCGTTGGGCGTCCGTATCCACATTGGCCCCATCCATGACTTCTCCAGCGCGTTCGTTCCGGCAAGCGGAAGGCCCGACGAACGTCCAGGTGTTACCGGTTCACGTATCGAGTTCGGAATGCGTGGTTCGGCATCCTGCCCAGCCGTGGGTCCACGAGCCGCGCAATCAGGTCCGACGCGGTGGTCGCCGTCCCGAGCATCACCATCGAGCAGACGCTCGCGCCGATCACCACGGGTATGTCCCGCGACCGGGTCGCCTCGACGAGCAGGGGGCCGAGGCCCGGCCAGCCCGTCACAACCTCAACCAGCAGCGACGCGCTGAAGAGTCCGGCTGCCGAGAGGCCGCCGAGCGAGATCAGCGGTGGCGCGGCCACCTTCAATGCCGATCGGAACAGCAGACGCCGGCGGGGGACGCCGCGCGCGCGTGCCGTGACGATGAACGGCGCTGCGAGAACTCCCACGACGCTGCTTCGCACATGGCGAACGAGCGTCGGCAGAAGACCGATCACGAGAACCAACGCCGGCAGCGCCAGGTGTGCCAATACATCGGCGGCCCACGCCGAGGCAGACGCGTCGTCGATCCGCGCCGACGCCAGTCCGCCAACCGGTGTGACACCGATCTGAATTGAAACCACGATGAACCCAAGGGCCAGAACCGGATCGGGGAGCGCGAGCGCGACGGCCAGGCACGAACCGATCGCGCGATCGAACCACGAACCCGCGCGCGCCGCCATCGCCACGCCGATTGGAATGGCGAGCAGCCATGCGAACGCCATGGCGACCAGGCCCAGCAGCAACGTTCTCCCGGCGCGGACCATCACGAGGGGCGCGACCGGAGTGTTGTATTCCAGCGAGATGCCGAGGTCACCACGCGCTGCCGACGCGATCCAGGAACCGACACGCATGAGGACTGGCCGATCGAGCCCGTGCCGCGCGCGGAGATCGCTCACGGCGCCCTGCGAGTAATGGGGTTCGAGGCGTAGCGGCTGATCGTAGCTGCCCGGCGCCCAGACGCTCGCGCCAACCGTGAGCAGCGCGATTGCCGCGATCAGCGTCGCAATATGAGCGAGGCGGTGAATCAGCAGGGAGATCATGGCTCACACGTGCAGAGGCACGTCCGCTGCCAGATAGGACGGGTGTCGTACAGTCCCCCGCAAGTGGCTGGTCCAGCGCGAGTTCGTTGATCGCGTGCACTTCCGCCGGTCCGCGTCACAGGGCGACCGAATTCCCGGCCGCGTAAGCCGTTTACGTAAAACGGTCAGTCGCCGCCGGTCGAATGCCCGGGCAGCGGGGCGCGTCACGCGCTGTGGCTTCGTCGAACGACGACTGCATTCCATACACGGCTGTCGGGTGGATGGACAACCACGCGGGTGTGCATCGGGACACCGCGCGGCGCCGCGGCGGCTCCAGCGCCCGGCAGGGCGCTGCGGTGCCGTGACAAATCCGGCGGATTCATGGAGATTCTGGTGTTCGCAGCCGTCGCTAACGGCGGCCGTTCAGCTCTGGTACAACCCGTGCAGGCTGGAGAGGCCGTTCCGCGGAGATCGAGCGACGCAGGCGCGCTCTGTCGAGACCCCATCTCACACCCAACGATCGTAGGTGTTCCGGCAGGTTTGCGAATCGGCGTACGGAGGCGAACTGACATGACTGCTCGCGGCTCAATTCTCGTCACCGACGATGAGGAGAAGATCGTCCGGGTATTGGGGAGCGCGCTACGCGAAGAAGGCCACGAGGTCGTCGAGACGACGAGCCCGCACGAGGCGAAACGGCTGCTCGCCACGCGCCCATTCGACCTGTTCGTCGTCGACAACGTGATGCCCGAGTTGTCGGGCATGGACCTGATTCGTGAGCTCATGGGCACATCCCCGGAGGTCGAGCGGCCGCACATTCTGCTCATGACCGGTCACGCGACCATTGACGGCGCGATCGAGGCGATGAAACTCGGCGCGCTGGACTACCTCCGCAAGCCGTTCGAGATCGATCACGTGATCGCCACGGCAGCTCGCGTGGTCGAGACGCGCCGCGCGCGCCTGGGCAACGCGACACCCCCGACCGATGACGGAGACCACGTCGAGTCGGGCGTCGTCGGACAGAGCCCCGCGATCCGCGAAGTGCTGCGGCAGGCGAAGGTGGTGGCGGCGTGCAACAGCACCGTGCTGCTCACCGGTGAGACCGGGACTGGAAAGGAACTGGTTGCGCGCGCCATTCACATGCACAGCCCGCGACGCGCGCGACCGTTCATCAAGGTCAATTGCGCCGCCATCCCGGACAATCTGCTCGAGTCCGAGTTGTTCGGCTACGTGCGGGGCGCATTCACCGGCGCGATGGGCAACCGCCGTGGCAAGTTTGCGCTGGCCGAGCGCGGCAGCATCTTCCTCGACGAGATCGGCACGCTCAGCCCGGTTCTCCAGCCGAAGATCCTGCGGGTCATCCAGGAGCGCGAGTTCGAGCCGCTCGGCGCCGAGCGCACCGAACGTGCGGACGTGCGGATCATCGCCGCCACCAATCGCGACCTCTCGACCATGGTTTCCGAGGGGCGGTTCCTCGAGGACCTCTACTACCGGTTGAACGTGATCCCGATTCACATCCCGCCGCTTCGCAACCGGCCGGAAGACATCCCGCTGCTGGTCGAGTACTTCGTCAGGAAGCACCAGAGGCAGGTGGGCAAGCACATCGAAGGCCTCGAACCATCGGCCATGTTGATGCTGCAGCGATACTCGTGGCCTGGCAATGTCCGGGAACTGGAGAACACCATCGAGCGGGCCGTCGTGCTCGCCTGCGGCACGGTGATCCGTCCGCAGTGCGTGGCCGTCGCCCGGGCCATGCCCCAGGAGTCGGTACCGCTCCCCTCGATGACGCTTCGCACCAACGTGGAGTGGGTGGAGCGGGAGACCGTGCGCCGGGCCGTCGAGGCGGCGCATGGCGTGAAGCGAGACGCTGCCGACCTGATCGGGATCAGCCAACGCGCCTTGAGCTACTACCTCGCCAAGCACAACCTCGAACCGGGGAACCGGCCCGCTTCTTCCACGCAGTCTGGCGGTTCTCAGGACGGACAGGCGTGACGAGAGACGTAAGGGTTCTTTCCTGTTTCGAAGGTTCGGACTACGGCAACCGGATCGCAGCGCCGTTGGCCACTGGCACCAGCGGCCCGATCGCGGTCAGCGCCGACACGTAGTCGAGGAACCGGTCATCCGGGAGCGCAGCCGCGGCCCTCGCGACGGCCCACCAGTCGTCCGGATGTGCCATGTCGGCCGACGTGATGGCATCCCAGACCGCGTACGCCGCGACGTCGGGCGAAAGAGCGGCTGGCAGTCCGAGGGCCGCAAGCGCCTCGGCGACACGCAGGTGGACATCGGCCAATTGCGTCGGCAGCACACCCGCGCCGCGCGGCCCCTGGACGTCCTCCCAGGCGTGGCCGTCGGGCAACCGGACCGACAGGCTCCCGTCGAGCGTCCTGGTTGCGACTCCCCACCCGTCCAGTTCCGCACGCGGCAAATCGGGCTCGCCGATCCGCAGCAGGTCGGTCAGCGAGAAGAGAGTGACGGCCCGCACCTGATCGGTACGGACCAGCCACAACGCGGCGCGGCACCGCCATTCGCTCAGCCCAACCGAGACAGCCCGTTGCCACAGGGCCGGCGGAGTTGTCAGGAGTTCCGCCGCACGGGTGCGTCCACGTCGGATCGCCGCAACGATCCCGTCACGGGTGGCATCGCTCAGTCGAAACGGGCTGAACGCGGTCACGGTCTCACCAAACGCCCTGACGTCCTGCGGATCGGGACGCGGCCGTGTCCCGGGATCCTGCACCGACAGTCGTCGCACCCAGGATTGCGAGTACACCGTGCGGAGTGCCAGCACCGAGCCCTGGATCACCCAGCTCTTGTCCGGCATGCGCACTTCCTCTGGGAGGTGCCATGCATCGAGCGCAGGTCCCGCCGTCGCGTCGAAGAGATGGCGACGCGACGGGTCTCCGCCCATCAGGATCGAATCGTCGGGATCGCCAATCGCCCCGGCGTAGGCGAACGACACCAGCGCATCGGCGAGCAGGACGTCGCTCATGGTCAACAGCCTCGTCGCCTTCTCGCCGCGCGTGCGCGCATCCGCGTGTGCGAGGCTCTGCCTGGCGTCGTCGAGGGTGGCCCGGAGCGCGGGTATGGGGTGACCGAACAGACCGTCGAACTCCAGGCGAAGACCGGGCGCGAGTGCGTTGAGCGTTGCGACCTGGCGTTGGATCTCGTCGGCGCCGGCGCGCGGATCGGCCAGCGCGACGGCCACATCCTGAAGCGTCAGGGCATCGTCGATACGCGTGCTCTTCTGGATGACCCGGATGCGTTCGAGACGGACGGCCGTCGCGGCGCCAAGATCGACACGGTATCGCTGGTCTTCCCAGCTGAGAACGATGGCCGGGGCCGCCGGCAACCCTTGCCCCGAGACCGCCCGCACGAGGCAAGCCTCAGCAGGAGTCTTGTCGCTGCACAACTGAGGCAGCAGGGTGGAGCGCATCCACCGACCCACTGCTCCGACCGCGAGCCCACCTGTCGCCGGATCGGACGCGGACGCTCCGGCTGGCCCGCGGGACGGCAGCGCGAACAGGGACATGGCGCTGGCGTGGGCGCGCGACTTCTCGAGGACGCCGGTCGTGACGGCTCGTTCGAGGATTGCCAGCACGCCTTGCACCTGTGCGGTGTCCACGACCGCTGCTCCTCTGTCGAAACCCGCCCACGAACGCGAGGCAAATCGGAGCGCGGTCGCGTAGTCAGCCGGGCGATCGAGGCCAATGCGTTCGAGCGTCAGCAGCAATCCGTTGTTTCGGGGAAATGACGTGACGGCTTCGCAGACGGCGGGCAGATCGGCCAGACCTGCTGTCGGGAACATGCGCTGAGCGAACGTCACGGCACCGAGCCATTCCGCGCGCCGCTCTGGCCGTTCGCGTTCGATCCGATCCACGAGCCAGGCCGCATCGATCGGTGCGGCGTTGACTCTGGCTGAGGCGCACGCCTGGGGTAGTCCGCCGAACACGGTCTCCCACAGCGAGCGCCACGACGGCCCGGCCATCCGGCCGGTATCATCCACCCGGATCTGGATGAGCACGGCCGCAGGGTTCACAGGATGCCGCACCACCTGCCATCCGTTGAGCGACTCGACGGACCGCGAGCGCGCGAAGCTGCCGTAGAGCGCGCGGGCCCGGTTGATCTGGTCGGCGTCAGCGCCCGTGCCCAGGGCGAACGCCTGTCGCGGGGTCTCCAGATGAGCGACGGTATCGTAGAAGAACGCCGCGCGCCCGCCGTCGCGGGCGAGCAGGTCGCGGATGAATCCGTCCACGTCGGTCGGCTCACGTCCGATGAGGGCCTGCCAGACGGGTGCGGCGTTGTCTCCACCGGGGACGACGAGGTGTTCGTTCCTGAGCCGGATCGATCGCCCCCATTCGGCGAACACGGCGGCGCTCTTGTCGGCCACGGCCGACAGGAGCGACGGGTGATTCCCGAAGAACGCAAGCGTCTCGTCATCGAGCGCCATGAGCCCGTGGTACATGAACGCAGCCCGTCGGTCGCCGAGAATCGCGGCCGCCAACTGCTCGGGTGGCACCGGGCGGTGCACGATCGCCGAGGCCCAGATCTCCGGCGACAGGGGAAGCGGAACCCTCTCACTGGGGATCTCCACGCGAACCGTCTCACCAGCGTTCAGCCGCTTGATCCAGTCGGCGAGCGGAACTCCGGCCCATTCGAGCGCCTGGCGCCGTCCCGCCGCATCGGGACCCGGCGCCGCCTGCAGGGATCCGCCGACGACCACCAGGCCGCTGGACGAGGCCCACGTGTGAACGACCTCGGCCACTGTTCCCGATGGCGTCAGCGCGACCCCATGTGGCGGCAGTGCCGCGGCGGCCGACTGCGCCAGAGCGACCGCATCGAGATAGGCCAGGGCTTGGAACGGCGGCTTGGCGCGGAGCACGTGCGCCACGCGCACGAACGCCAGCAGCGCGGTTGTGGGGTCGGAGGCCCCTGGCATGTCGGCTGCGCGGAACAGACCGGCCACGCCCCCCGGCACGAGGAGATCGGAAACGACTGAAGCGGTGCCCGGGGTTGCCGCGCCTGCGGTCAGCGCTCCAATCAGCACGAGCACCAGCGGGAGTGCGCCGAGAGCACACCACCAGGAAGAGCCTGCCATGTCACCTCGACGACTCACACCATTCACCTCTCCGCCCGCGCCTTCTTCTCGACAGCGATCACCCATTCGGCGACGAGCGACTGGCGTGAACCGCCGGACTCGACATACGCGTCGCGGTAGCGCCGAAGGCGCGCGAGCGAATCGCTCGCCCGTGCAGGGTCGCGTTGGGTGACGCGCTCGAATATCGCTTGCATGCCGACAAAGAGCAGATCGGTGTCGGCGGGTGGGCGCGCAATCCCGGCGTCGACGTATTCGAGGACGCGGTCGTAGTACCGGCCCTCCAGCGCTGCGACCGCCAGGCGCAGCCGAATTGGCCGATTGTCGGGCCACTTCGAGAGCGCCTCCTCGAGCGTGTCGAGGACGCGGTTTGTCTGCCCGAGTCGAGTCATCGCTTCTGCGAGTAGACGGTACACCACCGGATACTGATCGAGGCCGACCAGCGAGGTCTGCCACGCGTTGATCGCCTGAGGATCGCGCCCGCCCGCGGCGTAGCAGGCCCCGATGAAGAACGCGCCCACGAAGAACTCGGGGGATGCCCGCAGCGCCAGGCGGAAGTCCTCGGACGCCGGCTGCAATTGCTTCTGCGAGAACAGTGACAGGCCGTGCAGGAACGGCCCCGCCGGATCCTTCGGATCGCGTGCCGTGAGCATCGCAGCCGCCTCGACGAATCGTCCGGCCTTCGCCTGTTCGATGGCCGGCCGCACGTGTCCGGGCGCTCGCATCGCGAGGTCGTCGAGGAACGGTCCAAGCACGGCCGGGTCGAGCACTTCGTCGGGACGAAAGGCCGGAGCCGCCGCCGCTGCGCCGGATGCGGGCCCTGGCCGCGGCCCTGGCGACAGCGCGCCATCGGCCCGCTCGAGCGAGAACGGCGCGACCAGTTGCGCAGCCTCCCTGCCCCCGACCGAGACTCCAACCCTGGCCGTGTACTCACCTGCCGGCAGCAGGCGGGCGTCGAGCACCGCTTGCGCCAACCTGGAGTTCCCTGCTCCGAAGGCCAGCGGCATCGGCATCGATACAATGGCTGCGCCGGATCTGTCCTTCGCAATTTCGACGCCGATCGCGACGTCGGACGGAGGCTCGCCATCGAAGCCGATGGGCAGCGACGCGACCAACGTCCCGCCACGCACTCTTTGGTCGGTCGTCATCGCGATCGGCGCGTCGGCGCCAGCCGTCTCGCCGATCAAGACGTCGCCGAATCGACACGATGCCGCCGTCTGCAGCCTCGCCGCCACCTTCGCATCAGCCGTACCGACGCGGCTGTTCCGCAGCATCGCCAGTCGGAGCCGATACGCGCCAGGCGGGACGGTGACGACATCCGCGAACGCGAGCGTCCCTGAGGCGGTTTGGCGAAGTTCCAGGCGTCGCAGCGCGTGTGCGCGGCGCTGACCCCGCTCGTCATCGAGCGCGAAGGCCACGGATGCCAGTCTGGATCCGGTCGCCTGCGACGCGTCCAGTTCCGCGAGGATGAGCAGACGAACGGCCGCGGAATCGTCGGCAGGCAGCGTGAACGCCGCAATCCTGATTGGCACGTCTCGCGGCGGCATGCGGGACGTCAGCGCGGCATCCAACTCGGTGGTGTCGTCGACGAGGACGATCCGTGGCGGTTGCTGAGTGGCGGCTTGCGACTGCGGCGGCGGGACGGCCGACAAGCAGGCAATCCACAGGAACGGCAGCATCATGGCGAGACCCTCACGGTCGGCTGGGCATCCGACGGTAGCCCTGTCGGGCGCGGACGCTGTAGCGGCCGTCACCCACCTCGACGCGAATCTGGTGCCACCTGCCGTCTCGAGATGAGGACGGCGGCGCGTAGGTGAGGAGGTACTGACTCGACAGTTCGTCGACGATCGTGTCGAACGTCTCCTGCAGCTCCGCCATATCGCGCGGGAAGAAGGCGCGACCGCCGCTGTGCCCGGCCAGCCATTCGCAGAGACTCCTCAGACCCGGTGCATCCGTCGCTCGGCCTTGGCCGATCATGAACAGCACGGCGTCGCTCCCCTCGGCCCGGCGCTGCACGGCGTCGCGCGCCACACGGCTCGATGTGTCCTCGCCGTCGGAAAACACCACGAGCCCTCGTCGTCCCGCCTCGGTGCCGAGCAGATCGAACGATCGGATGAGGGTCTCGTGCAGGGCGGTCATCCCCCACGGCGCGAGGCGATCGACGGCTTTCAGGCGCGCGGCCAGGCCCGCGGTAGGACGTGAGAGTACGAAGAAGTTCTCGTTGAACGCCGCCAGGGTCACGCGATCGGTTGGCTTCAATGCCGACAGAAAGCGTTTCACGTTCGCCTTCACACCTTCGGCGGCGTCGGTCATGCTGCCGCTGACATCCACCGCCACCGCAAGCTCGAGCGGGATGTTCTCCGCGCCGAAATGACTGATCGGCTGCGCCACGTTGTCCTCGAATACGCGAAACCCCTCACGCGTGAGGCCCCGGACGAACCGGCCACCATCGAGCACCGTGACGGTGACATGGACCATGTCCACGTCCACGGCCTCGACGTATTCGCTGCCCTTCGAGCGAATGCTCGATGTCAGACGCAGGCCGCCCGACAGCGTCGCCACGACCCGGAACAGGTGCTCGCGGACCGAGGTCCCGGCGTTCCACTCGCACTGGAAGGGCGGTTCTTCAACCGTGCAGACTTGCCGGCCATCGACGAAGAAGGTCATCCGGCCGACGACCTGGGATGGAGGTTCCACCGCGGCGCGCACGATCACGCTGCCGCTGACGTACGTCCCCACCCCGGGCGCCAGGATGCGCAGAACCGGGGCGGGGGCCTGCCCGGCGCCGAGCGATGTCATCAATAGCGCGGTGACTGCCAGCGCTGCGAGAAGTGGCCTCATGACGGTTGAGTGGGCCGGCCTCGACTACCGGACGTCGGCGATCATCAGAAGGTAGAGCTTCTGATTCTTCTTTTGGAGATAGACGATCTGCAAGCCGTCCTGCGACCAGGCGGGCAGCGTGGCGTTGACCGTTCCGCCGACCGGGGCTTTGTGTCCCTCACGATCGAGCAACGCCAGACGCCCGTCCGCATCGACGTACGCGAGGACACCCATGGGCGCCGGAGCCCAGCCAAACCGGACGCCGGGCAGAGGTGCCTCGTTGACCCACTCGCCGACGACGTGGCCCTTCAAGCGCATCGTGATGACGTCGGACGTCGTGGTGTTGTTGGAAGCCATGATGGCTGTAGCCTGGGACATGCTTTCTCCCCCGGCTCCACCCGCCGCGGCCGATCCCATCCCCGCCAGTTCGCCGCCCGACGATGTGTTGGTGAGCTTGGCGTTCGTCTTTCGCTGTTCCACGTCGATCTTCAGGGCCGGATCCCCGGGGGCGACGACGGCAGACTTCCAGACCCAGTAGGTGGCGGCCCACTCGGGCGTCCCATCGGTCTGACCGATGGAGAGGGTGGGCGACGTGGAGATCTGGTAGTGCCGGACCTTGTCCTTTCCCTGCGCCACACGCAGGTAGATCGCGCCGTCGCTGCGCCAGGCCAGGCCGATTGGATCGCCCTGAGCTTTCGTCGTATCGAGTTCGGCGAGAATTCTCGGCGCGCTCACTGTGAGGAGCCGCACGTCGGCCACCGCCGACTTCTGAGCAGTGGATGCCTGGCTGAACAGGATGGCGAGTGCGATGGCGAGCATGTTGGTCCTCGGACCCCGGCTCGAAGCCGGTCGTGACAGGGCGCCGCGAGTGTGCCACATCGAGGGACGCCCGGCAAATCGAAATGTCACCACGAACCGCGATCGACCCGCAGCCGCCGAGCGCCCCCCCCACTGCGTGCGGGCCGGCGCAGGACGCCCGAAAGGGACTTGACTCTATAATTCGATTGTTGTAGAAATATAGATATGACAAGCACCGACGTCGATCAGATTGCCCGATACGCCGACATGATGTCGGCCATGGGAACCGAGCCGCGCCTGCGAATCATGCGGCTGCTGCTCTCCGCCCATCCCGTCGGGATGGTGGTCGGTGAAATCCAGGACGAGCTGGCCATCGCCGGCTCGACGCTGTCGCATCACCTCGACAAGTTGAAGAACGAGGATCTGGTCCGCGTGCAGCGCGAGGGCACGTTCCTCAGGTATTCGGCCAACGCGGACGCGCTGAAGGAACTGCTCGCGTTCCTCTATGCCGAGTGCTGCTCCCGGAACAAGGCGGTCGCCCCGGAGTCGATTACCCGGCTCTGCAAGCGGTGCTGACGGACGGCGTCGTGAACCACGCGCGGAAGAACACGGTCACATTCGGGAAGGAGCGTTACATGTCGGACATCAAGGATGTTGTGAAGGAGCGATACGGAAAAGCGGCCCTCCGCGTGACGGCCGGCCAGGGCGACGCGAGCTGCGGCTGTGGTTCCAGTTGCTGCTCGTCCGTGCCGGGCGCGGTTGACCCGATCACGGTGAACCTCTACGACCAGAAGCAGACCGAGGGCCTCCCGGCCGAGGCGGTGCTGGCGTCGCTTGGCTGCGGTAATCCTACCGCGCTCGCCAGGCTGAATCCCGGCGAGGTCGTGCTCGACCTTGGCTCCGGCGGCGGGATCGACGTGCTGCTCTCCGCCAAGAGGGTCGGATCGGCCGGCAAGGCCTACGGCCTCGACATGACCGACGAAATGCTCGCGCTCGCTCGCGAGAACCAGAAGAAGGCGGGCATCGACAACGTCGAGTTCCTGAAAGGCGAAATCGAGAACATCCCGCTGCCGGACAACAGCGTGGACGTCATCATCTCGAACTGTGTCATCAACCTGTCGGCCGACAAGGATCGCGTGCTGGCCGAGGCGTTCCGCGTGCTGAGGCCAGGCGGCCGCGTCGCGGTCTCCGACATCGTCGTGCGCGGCGAGATCCCGGCGGAGATTCGCCGGGACGTCGAACTGTGGGTCGGATGCCTGTCCGGCGCCCTGGACGAATCCGACTACGTCGCCCGGCTGACGCGGGCCGGATTCGAGGACGTCTCGATCGAACCCACCCGCGTCTACAAGGTGGGCGACGCCAGGGAGTTCCTGTCCGGCCACGGGTTCGACGTGGACGCGCTCGCTCCGTTGGTGGACGGCCGTTTCTTCAGTGGCTTCATCCGCGGGCGAAAGCCGGCAGAGGTTCCGAAGCCCGCGTAGCGGCGTGCGGCCCCACGCATCCCGAGACGAGGACGTGAAGCGGAGGACGTTGCAGGCGGCAGAACGGGTATCCTGCTCGAAGGCTGCCCGTTCCACGCCATCTTCTAGACAATTCCCGCAACTATGGTATTGTCGTCTGCAACCCCACGACAGGCCGGTGAAGAGGGTCGGCCTGCAGCTTCCACCGAGGTGCACATGCCGCGCTCGCAACGCGATGTCTCGCTTGGTGTCACCGATGAGCGGTTCCCGGAAGGACTCCACCTCTGTCACATCTTCAACGATGATGAGGAGCGGGGGCGAACGATCGCGCGCTACTTCCAGCAGGGACTGAAGGAGGGCGAGCGGGCGCTGTGCCTCATGGACTCGATTTCGCCCGTCGAGGTCCGCGCCCACCTCGCAGAACTCGGCATCGACGTGTCCGCGCTCGACCGCCAGTTCTCGATCGCGGACTCCCAGCAGATGTACTGCCCGACCGGCACCTTCTTTCCCGATCAACTGCTCGACAACTTCGGCGCCTTCTGTCGCCAGGCGCACGACGAGGGGTTCTCGGGAACGCGGATCAGCGGCGACATGGGTTGGGCGCTTCGGACCGGGACGCGAGTCGAGGAACTGCTGGTCTACGAAGCCAAGGTGAAGACCTACCTGGAGACCTGTCCGGCAACGGCAGTCTGCGAGTACGACGCGCGCAAGTTCGACGGGTCGGTCATCCTCGACGTCCTGAGTGTGCACCCGGCCATGATCGTTCGCGGCCAGATCGTCAAGAACCCGTACTACGTCGAACCAGCCGACTACCTGGCACGGTATCGTGCGAGACACACGCCTTCCGCCTGATCTGGGCGCCGACGCGGAGATTCTGGGCCGGCTGCTCCTCGTGCAGACCACGCTGCACGTGATGCCGAAGCTGGACGGCATGGGCGAGTTCCTGTGCCAGGGTCTCTGTGACGTTCCGGGTGTTCGTGGGGCCGCCGTCTGCATCGGCGGGCGAATGGTCGGCCGCTCTGAAACGGTGCCGGAGTGTGAGCATCTTGCGAGCGCCGGTTCCTGCGATGCGCTCGTCGGGCAGACCTCGGACTCACCCTGTCGATCGTGTCCTCTCGCCGGACTTCCGGGCGTTATCCGCCTGCCATTCACCACCATCATTGCGTCGTACGGCTGGCTCGTGGTCTTCATCGATGATGCCGGCCGGTTCGCTCCGTACGCGCCTCACGTGCAGAACCTGGTCAGCCTTTTCGCGACGATCGTCGAGAATCGGCACCAGCACGGACAACTTGTCGAAGGGCGCCGCCTTCTCGAGCAGAAGGTCCAGGAGCGTACGCTGGAGCTGATCCGCGTGAACGAGGACCTCGCGCAATCGAGGAAACTCGAGAGCATCGGACGCCTCGCCGGCGGGATCGCTCACGATTTCAACAACCTTCTCACGGCGATCCTCGGCTACACGGAACTCGCCGAGGATCTCGCCCCGTCCGCCGCCACCGCCGACTGCCTGCGGGAGATTCGTGGCGCCGGCGAGCGGGCCGCCGCCCTCACGAGGCAGCTCCTCGCCTTCGCCCGACGGCAGGTGGTTGCCCCCAAGCCGGTGTCGCCCAATGCGCTGATCGACGACCTCGCCGCCATGCTCCGTCGCCTGATCGGGGAGCACATCCAACTGGTCGTCCGCCTCGACCCGTGCGGCTGGCGCGTGCTTCTGGATCCGGGCCAGTTCAGCCAGTTGCTCACCAACCTCGCCGTCAATGCCCGTGACGCGATGCCACGCGGAGGCAGCCTGACGGTGCAAACGGAGGGCGTGTCCCTCGACGAGGAGGGTGCGCGCCGGCTCGGGCTCTCGGAGGCGGGGGACTATCTCGTGATGACGGTGGCGGACACCGGCAGCGGCATGGCCGATGAGGTCAAGGTCCGGGCGTTCGAACCGTTCTTCACGACCAAGGCCGTGGGCCACGGCACCGGCCTCGGCCTCTCGACCTGCTACGGCATTGTCAAGCAGAACGGGGGACACATTCGGCTGGAGAGCGAGCCCGGCCAGGGCACGGTGTTCACGATCTACCTCCCTCGCACGGGGGACGAGGACCGGCCTGTGGTCGAGTGCCGCCCGCAGGACGACCGACTGCGCGGACACGAGACGGTGCTGGTCGCCGAGGACGAGAGCGCCATTCGAAGGCTGGCTGCCGCGACGCTCCGCGCGCACGGATACCACGTGCTCGAGGCGGCGAACGGGCAGGAGGCGCTCGACGTTCTCGCGAGCCACCGCGGGCACGTGGACGTGCTCATCACCGACGTCGTGATGCCCGAGATGGGAGCGCAGGAACTGGTCGCACGACTGCAGACGCTCGGCCATCAGCCGCTCGTCCTCTTTGTCTCCGGCTACCCGGATGCCGGTGGCGGAGACACCCATGGATCCGGAGCGGCCTTCCTCGCGAAGCCATTCGTGCCGATGGCACTTCTTCGCAAGGTGCGCGACCTGCTCGCCCGCCCGCCGCAATCCTCCTGATCGGCGCGGAGGATCGCGGGGATTCTCGAGCTCAACCCGGCCGGCCCGTGCGCCGATTACCGGATGGAGGACCGCGGGGGGTGTACAGGCAGCACCCTCCCGTTGGAGCGGGGTGGGGGGGGCTGTGTCCGGAGCTGCACCAATGATGTGTCGTATTCGCTCTCGGATCGTGGCCGGGCCAACGGCCTCTTGCTCAGCCCTGGCCCTGTGGGTGCTCCTCTTCGCCCCTGGCGTGGCGATCGCCCAACCGGCTGGCGTGGCGCGGCCCGCGGCGGCCGGCGTGGGCTCGGTCCCGGAGATGTCGCTCGAAGAATGCCTGCGCGTGGCCTTCGAGAGGAATCGGCAGCGGCCGGCTTCTCGCGACTCGATTGCAGTGGCCGAAGCACAGCATCGGCAGGCGCTGGCAGCGTACTGGCCGCAGGTGACCTTCAGCGGCGGGTTTCAGCGGCTCGACCGGGCGCCGAACTTCGTATTCCCGCCGAGCGCCTTCTACCTGCCCGCCCAGTCGGTCACGATCCCCGGGGGTACGGCGCTCGTCACGGTGCCGCCGGGCGTCTTCGGCCCGGCCCCCGTGAACCTGCCGGTCAGCGTGCCCGCGCAGACGATCAACACGCCGGCTCAGGCCTACCCGGTGCCCGCGCAGGACGTCAAGTTGATGGACGAGGACTCGTGGCTCGCCAACGTCGGCGCGAAATGGCTGCTCGTCGATGGTGGGCTGCGCAAGGGCTATCGGCAGCAGGCCGGGGCCGCGGTGGACATCGCCAAGGAGGACGCGCGGCTGACGGATCTCGAGATTCGCGACACCGTGACACGCTTCTACTACGGAGCGGTGCTCGCGCGCCTGCTTCGCCAACTCGGCGAGGATACGCTCGCGCGTCTGGAGGCCACGCTCGGCATGACCGAAGCGGTCTACAAGGAGGGCGCCGGAACCGTCACGAAAGCGGACTACCTCGACAACAAGATGATGGTCGAGACGGTCCGATCGATGGTGGCAATCCTCGAAAAGAACCACCTCATGAGCCAGGCGGCCCTCGCGAACGCGATCGGGAAGCCTTGGAACGAGAGCGTCGCGCCGTCGGACCGCGCTCTGCCGCCACCCCCGCCTGCCGTTGATCTCGACGACGCGGTCGGCACGGCATTCCGCTTCAATCCGGATTGGGAGAAGCTCGAGGCGGCCTTGCGGGCGGCCGAGGGCGGCTTGACGACGGCCAAGAGCGGATTCATGCCCAAGCTCGCCCTGACCGGTACCCTCCGCCGATGGTGGAACGACTACAGCTACGGACTCGCCACGGACCAGAACCGGACGGGGTGGACGCTCGGCGCGGGCGTCGAAATCCCGCTGTTCGACGGGTTCCTCACAAAGAACAAGGTGGCCGAGGCGAGGGCGCAGATTCACCGGCTCGAGCAGCAGCAGTTCCTCCTGAAGGATGGTCTCGGCCTGCAGGTCAAGGACATCGTGCTCGGCCTGTCAGCCGCCTCGAAGGGCGCCCGCGCAACCTACGACGCCATGACGGCGGCATCGGAGAACCGCGAGCTCAATCTGCGCGCCTACCAGAACCAGTTGGTCGAGACCGACAAGGTCATCCGCGCGCAGTTGGCCGAGGCGATGACCTCGGCGCAGTACTACATGACGCTGTTCACCTGCGTGGACCTGCAGTCGAGGCTCCAGTTGCTGGTCGGTTCGGCCGTCCAGACCCAGATCGGACAGGCACGATGAGCACGACGCGGGCTCGGACGCGTCTCGTCGTCGAGTGTGCGGCCGTCGTCCTCGCGTGTGCGTGCGTGCTGTCGGCCAACGTTCGCGAACAGGACCGCGGCCCGCTCACGGATCGGCCGACGACATCCTTCCTCCGGGTCGGCTTCGTCGATGCCGTGTTCGGCGAGGTCAACCACAACGACGCGCGGGCAGCCCTCAAGGCGTGGTCTCAGCGGGTCATCGCGGCGGCCGGGCTCGCCTTCGAGGGCGATGTCAAGCTGTTCGGCGACTCGGCCGCGCTCAAGGCGGCCGTGGATGCGGGCGCGATCGACATCATCGTCATCGAGACTGCCGAATACCTGCGCGTATTCACGCAGACCTCACGGCGGGACTGGATCCTGGCCGCCGAACGTCGAGGAACGCCGTTCGAGAGCTTCGTCCTGCTCACCAGAGTGGACAGCGGCATCCGACAGTTCAAGGACCTGCGGGGACGCGACGTGCTGGTCGTGGGGAACGCCCTCGGGGGCCTCGTCGGTTCGTGGCTCGATGTGTTGACCGGGAAGGAAGGCGACCGGATCGCCGCCGAGTTCTTCGGCGTCATCAACAAGAGGACGCAGGTGTCGAAGGCGGTGCTGCCGGTGTTCTTCCGGCAGGCGGCGGCGTGTGTCGTCACGCGCGCGGCGTACCAGACCATGTGCGAGCTGAACCCGCAGTTGGGACATCAACTCCGCATCGTCGCGGAGTCGGCGCCGGTCGTGACGGGAATCGCCTGCCTGGTCCGCCACTATGACCCGAAGGTGCAGGACAGGATCGAGCAGGCTGTGCTCAACCTCAATGTCTCGCCGGGTGGCCAGCAGGTGATGACGCTGTTCCAATTCGACAAGCTGGTGCGCCAGCCGCCGACGTGCCTGGATAGTGCCCGCAGCCTGCTGGAAGAGCAGTCTCGGCAGTACGTCCGCCTGAAACGCGCCGCGCCCGGCGCCGGCGTTGCGAAGTAGGAACCGAACGGCAATGCAGAGCCCGACCCCGCCGCCTCGACGACGCCGTCTCGGCATTCTCGCACGCACGGCATTGGTGTCGTGGCTCGGGACACTCGTCAGCCTCGTGCTGTTCATCGCCGTCATCATCCCGGCCGAGAAGGCTGTCTTCCTGCGCAACCTGGAATCGAAGGCAACCGGCATCTCGGCCTCGCTCCAGAGCATTGCCGCCAGCTCCGCGGTGTCCGAGGACTTCACGACGGTCGTCGACTATTGCACGACCGTGTTGAGGCACGACCCGTCGATACGGTACCTGGTCCTGACCCGAAGGGGCGACGGCTTCTCGCTCGTGCACCGGCAATCGGATTGGCACGAGGATCGGCTCGACGGGATCTGGCGGCCGACTGGCAACGAGTCAACCGGCGTGATTCGCGCGGTCCCGACCGTCGACGGACAGGTCTACCACTACACCACGCCGTTCGCCTACTCTGGCATCGCGTGGGGGTGGATCCACATCGGCCTCTCGCTCGACGCGTACGACGACAGCGTGGCCGCGCTGTACCGGCGGACGGCACTGGCCGCGCTGTTCTGCGTTCTCGTCGCCCTCGTTGCGTCGTACGTCTACGCGCGGCAGCTCACCAATCCGATCCTGAGCCTGCAGGACGCGGTGCAGCAGGTGGCCAGGGGAGACCTCTCGGTCGCGGTCTCGTCAACCTCGCGTGACGAGGTCGGGGATCTGGCCCGGAGCTTCCACCAGATGACGCAGTCCCTCGTCGCGCGCGATCGCGTGCTGCACAGCGTGCGTTTCGCCGCCGAGCAGTTTCTGGCGGCCGACAACTGGCGCGACGCGGCGGACAGCGTGCTGGAGAGCGTCGGCTCCGCGCTTGGCGTCGATCGCTTGACGCTGTTCGAGATTCTCGACGACGACCAGCACAACCAGGTCGCGGCCTGGCGCGTGAGCTGGGCCAGACCCGGGATGCCGGAGTCGCCCTCCGCCGGCGCAACCGTTCCGTTGCGGGCTCTGCAACTGGACACCGGTGAGACGGCGCACGGCGCGACCACGTGCCATGCCGCGCCCGGGCCGATCGGGAGTGGAGACAGCCCGGACGTGCTGGCGATGCTCGGGGCCCGCTCACTGCTGCCGGTACCGGTGATGGTCGGCGGTCGGTGCTGGGGCGCCCTGACGATTGTCGACGCCCAGCGCGAGCGCACGTGGTCCGACACGGAGGTCAGCCTGCTGCGCGCGACCGCGGATACGCTCGGGTCGGCTATCGAACGCCAGCGGGCGCGCGAGGCCCTCGTGATCACCAGGGATGCGGCCGAGTCAGCCAGCCGGGCCAAGTCGCAGTTCCTGGCGAACATGAGCCACGAAATTCGTACGCCGATCAACGGTGTGATGGGCATGCTGCACCTGCTCCAGCGCACCACCATGACGCCCCGCCAGGAACGCTACGCCGCCAACGCCCTGAGTTCGGCGCAGGCGCTGCTGTCGGTGGTCGGCGAGGTGCTCGATTTCTCCAAGATCGAGGCGGGCCGGCTGGAACTGGAGGCAGCGGTCTTCTCAGTTCCCGAGGTGATGGATCGGGCCGTCCGGATTTTCGCCGGCAAAGCGGACGAGAAGAGCCTCGAGCTGGCGTACCTGGTTGACGACGACGTGCCGGCCGACGTCATTGGTGATGCCGACCGCCTGTCGCAGATCCTCATCAATCTGGTCGGCAACGCCATGAAGTTCACGAGCCGCGGCGAGGTCGTCGCGCGGGTCCGCGCGGACACACTGACCGCCGACGCCGTCCGACTCCGGTTCGAGGTGCGCGATACCGGGTGCGGTGTTCCACCCGAGCAGCAGGCGATCATCTTCGACTCGTTCTCCCAGGGCGACGCATCGATGACGCGCGCCCACGGTGGCACAGGCCTCGGCCTGACCATCTCGCGTGAGCTGTGCCGGCTCATGGACGGTGAGATCGGCGTCCAGAGCGAGGTGGGGCGGGGATCCACGTTCTGGTTCACCGCGACCTTCAGGCCGGCCGCCAGTTCGGTGAGCAGGCGCCAACTCGTCCAGCCGGTCGGGCTGCCCATCTTGATCGTGGACGACAGCGCGCCGTCGCGCGAAACCGTACGCGAGTGCGTGGTCTCATGGAAGGGGCGCCCAGAGGAGGCCGCAAACGCGCCCGAAGCGCTCGTGCGGCTCCGAACCGCGGCCGCGGGCGGACAGCCGTTCAGAGTCGTCGTGATCGACTGGCAAATGCCCGGCCAGGACGGGCTCGCGCTCGCAAGGACCATCAGGGCTGAGCCGGAACTGGGCAACCCCGGCCTGATTCTACTCAGCAGCTTCTCGCGACTGGCCGACCACGAGGACGCCGCCGCGGACCTGTTCTCGGGATTTCTCGCCAAACCAATACGCCGCTCGGATCTCTACAACGCCATCGTGCGGGCCGCGAACCACCAGCCCGCAGCGCTTCACACGACGCGGCCGGCGATTCGGCAAGCCCGGGTGGTGGCGGCCGGATCGCGCGCGGCCACGGTCATCCTCGCCGAGGACAACGAGGTCAACCAGGAGTTCGCCGCGGAGGTGTTGGCCGAACTCGGCTACCAGTGCATCCGGGTGCGGAACGGGCGTGACGCGCTCGAGGCGGCACAGCGTGACGGTGCCGACATCGTCCTGATGGACTGCCAGATGCCTGAGATGGACGGCTATGAAGCGTCGCGCCAGATCCGCGCGTGGGAGGCGTCCACCGGGCGGCCACGCATGCCGATCGTGGCGCTCACGGCCCACGCCATGTCTGGCGACCGTGACCGGTGTCTGCAGGCCGGGATGGACGACTACCTCTCGAAGCCGCTCGAGCCCGAGCGTCTTGCGGACGCCGTGAGCAAATGGGTGGTGCGGCCCGCGCAGCTTGCGCCGACGGTCGCTCCGACCGCCCTGCCCGGGATCGACGACGAGGAACTGCTGCGCCGCTGCATGAACAAGCGGCCACTGGCCGATCGGCTGGTGCGGAAGTTCGCCGAACAGGCGGCCGGGGATCTACGAGAACTCGCGGCGGGCATCATGGACGGCGACGCCGACAGTCTGCGCGCAACGTCTCACCGACTGAAGGGGGCCGCCGCCAATGTCGCCGCCGCGGAAATCCGGACGCTGGCCGCGCGCGTCGAAGACCTGGCGCGCCGGCACGATCTCGCCGGGATCGCGCCGCTCTATCAGGATCTGGTCGACCGGGTCGGCGTCCTGGCCAGCGTGTTCGCAGAAGTCGGCTTCGAACCCGTCGTCATCTCGCACGAGGAACGCTCATGAACAGCGGTCGCCCCAACACGAATTCCAGCCGGGTCTGGCTGATCGACGACGATGAGACGGTGCTGTTGCTGGGTGAGGAGATCCTGCGAGCCGAGGGCTTCGACGTCAGAGTCTTCTCCGCCGCTGAGCCCGCCTGGGCCGCCACCGCGTCGGGCCTTCCAGACCTCGTCATTCTCGACGTCCTGATGCCGGGAATCGGGGGGTTCGAATTCTGCGCCCGCCTGCGCCGGGTACCCGGTACCGAAGATGTGCCGGTCCTCATGATGACCTCGCTCGACGACGCCGAGTCGATCAACCGGGCGTTCGAAGCCGGTGCCACCGCGTTCGCGACCAAGCCGCTCAACTGGATCAACGAAGCCCACCACGTGCGGTACATGCTCCGCGCCGCAAAGGTCGCGCGAGACCTTCGGAAGGAGGAGGCCGAGAACCGGCGGGCGCGGGACACCTGGGAGAAGACGTTCAACGCGATCCGCGACGTCGTCACGGTCCTCGATCCCACGCTGCACATCGTCCAGGCCAATGCTGCGGCCGTCGGGTTGTTCGGTGGCCCGGCCGAGGCGATTGGCGGCGCGTCGTTGCAGGGTCTCTTCCCAGGGCCCGCTGGCGAGCAAGCGGAGGCTCCGGCCAGGGAAACGCTCGCGACCGGTCGAAGCGCGACCGTTGAACTGACCTGCGGCCGGTTGGAGCGCATCTGGCGGGTGGAGACGGCGCCCGTGACCGGAGACGGGGGATCGATCGTACAGGTCGTCCACGTGGCGCGGGACCTGACCAACGAACGGCGCCTGGAATCGGCGGTCCGCCAGCAGCAAAAACTGGAGGCGGTCGGGAAGCTGGCGGGCGGAATGGCCCACGACCTCAACAACCTGTTGCACATTGTCCTCGGGCACGCCGACCTCATCGAGGCCGATCTCGCGCCCGGCCGCCAGATCCCGAGCCTGACTCAGATTCGCGAAGCCGCGGGTCGCGGCAGCGCGCTCATCGGGCAACTGCTGACGTTCAGTCGTCACGGTGCGGCGAAATGCCACAAGGAACCGACCGACGCGAACAAGGCAGTGGCCAGCGTTCACCGGATGCTGGAGCGTCTCTTGCCCGTCGGCGTGTGGGTCGAGACCTTCCTGGCGTCGGCACCCACCATCGTGGATGCCGACCCCGGACAATTGCAGCAGGCGATCGTGAATCTCGTGATCAACGCGTCACAGGCGATGCCGGACGGCGGCCGGCTGACCATCCGGGTCGGTACCCGCCACGTGGGTCCCGACGAACCGCCGGTGGCGCCGGGCGCGCCGTCGGGCGACCTCGTGTCGATCGCAGTGGCCGACACCGGGCACGGCATGAACCGCGAGACCATGGAGCAGATGTACGAGCCGTTCTTCACGACCAGGGAGGCCGGCTCCGGCCCGGGGCTCGGACTGTCCGTTGTCTACGGCATCATGCGGAGTCATGGGGGCGGGATCGCCTGCACGAGCGAGCCTGGCAAGGGCACCGTATTCACGTTGTACCTGCCAGCCGCGAAACCGGCACGGGCGGTCACCCCGGCGGCCGAGCGCCGGCCGTCAGCGCCGCAGGTGGGCGTCTCCAGGACGATCCTGGTCGTCGACGATGAGCCGGCGATACGCAACTTCCTGCAACACGCGCTGACGCGAATCGGGTTCTCGGTCGTGACGGCGGCGGATGGCGAGTCAGGGCTTCAGATCTACGGCGAAGCGCCCACGCCCCCGGACCTCGTGATTCTCGACTTGGGGATGCCTGGCATAGGCGGCTGGGAGTGCCTGAAACGTCTGCGCGAGGCGCACCCGACGGCAACGGTCCTCGTTGCGACCGGATTCGGCGGAGATGATGTCACCGAGCGGGCCCTCGCGCTCGGTGCGTGTGGCGTGGCATTCAAGCCGTACGCCGTGGCCGAACTTCGCCGGACCATCGGCGAGATCCTCGCTCGCGGGGACTCGACAGCAGACTGAGCCCGAACACCGAGCGGCAATGGAAGCGCCAGGACCGGGCGGCGACGTCGCGTCGGGGCTCCTACCGGCAAATACCAGACGATCGCGCTGTCGGGCCGATGTCTCCTTGCTGGAGGTCGCCGTGCTGGTTCACGTCCTGTTCGCCATACTGCTCTGCCCGCCACACCTGCTCGCCTCGCCCGCCCAGGAACTGCCCCGAGGCACCATCGTCGACAAGGTGATCTGTCGAGGGAACGCCAGCCAGAGTTACGCGCTCTACCTCCCATCCGGCTATTCGACCGATCGGCAGTGGCCAATCCTCTACGCGTTCGACGCTGGCGCCAGGGGTCGGCTGCCCGTCGAGCGGTTCAGGGGCGCCGCAGAGACATACGGCTTCATCGTGGTGGGTTCGAACAACTCGCACAATGGCCCGCTCACCATCGCCCAGGATGCGATCAACGCCATGCTGGCCGATACGCGTGCCCGTTTCTCGCTGGATCACCAGCGTGTGTACGTCACTGGTTTCTCCGGGGGCGCGCGCGTGGCGGTGATGGCCGGGTTGGCGATGAAGGGACAGGTGGCTGGGGTCATTGGATTCGGGGCCGGATTCCCGGCGGGCGTCGCGCCGTCCGCCTCGGTGCCGTTCGCGTATTTCACGGCGGCCGGCACCGATGACTTCAACTACCCGGAACTGAAGGAACTGGACCAGGTGTTCGGGAAGCTTGGGCTCCTGCATCGGTTCGAGCTGTTCGAGGGCGGCCACGATTGGCCGCCAGAAGCAGTCTGTGCCCGAGCGGTCGAGTGGATGGTGACTCGGACCTGGAGTCACTGCGAGGAGAGGCCGCATTTCGCCAGATCCTCGACGTCATCGGGAAACGACAGTGAGCGCTACCCGGCGAATCTGTACCCGAGCCCGTGGATCGTGAGGATGAACTGCGGGTGCCGAGGGCTGGCCTCGATCTTCTGCCGCAGCCACGCCACGTGGACGTCGACCGTGCGCGTGGAGGGCATCGAGTGATACCCCCAGACATCGTTCAGCAGTTGGTCGCGGCTCAACGTCTCGCCGCGATGCTCGATGAAGTATTTCAACAGCAGGAACTCTCGCGCGGACACGTCGACCACGGCGCCAGCGCGCGTCACTTCGGCCTTGCGTGTGTCCACGACGACGTCGCCGAAACGCAGGTGCCCCGCATCTGACGTCGACGGCGTCGTCCGGCGCAGCTGCACCTCGATTCGCGCCAGCAGTTCCATCATGTCGAACGGCTTGGTCAGATAGTCGTCGGCCCCGAGCTTGAGCCCCAGCACTTTGTCGACGACCTGGCCGCGCGCCGTCAGCATGATCACCGGCGTGGCGATGCCCCGTTGGCGCAGGTCGCGGCAGACGTCGAAGCCGCTCATGCCGGGCAGCATCACGTCGAGGAGGATGACGTCCCACGCCTCGCGCTCGGCGAGGGCCAGGCCGGCGCGGCCATCCATGGCCGACGTGACATCGTAACCTTCGGCGCGGAGACGGTCGGTCAGCGTGAGGACGAGTCCTGGTTCGTCCTCGACCAGAAGGATCCGTTTCACGGCTGACTCCCCGCGACGGCGTCTGCCGGCGCTGACCGAGCGGGCAGGCTGATCACGAACGTGGCCCCCTCGCCGGGCGACGACCTGACGGTCACCCGGCCGCCGTGAGCCTCGACAATCCGCTTCACCAGGCTGAGGCCCAGACCGTTACCGTGGATCTGCTGCGCGATCGCGTGCCTGCCCCGCCGGAATGGCTCGAACACGTGCGACAGATCCGCCACGTCGATGCCACGGCCGCGGTCGCTCACGCTCACCTGCACCTCGCGGCCTCCGTCCCCAGGGCCTGACGAGACCTTCACCCCGATCCATCGGCCATCGACACCATGTTTCGCCGCGTTCGTGATGAGGTTGGCCACCGCGCGACCGATGGCGGCTTCGTCTCCCATCACCGCCGGCACCTCCTCGTCGGGTTCGCCGAGGTCGACCTCGAGCGCGCATCCGGCTGCCTCACAGGACGGCCGGCACGACGCCGCGACATCCTCGACGAGCGCAGCGATATCGACCTCCCGTGGCGACCGGACGCGCCGCTGTCCCTCCAAACCGGCGTAATCGAGCACCTGTTCGACCATGTCGGTCAGCCGCCGGCCTTCGCCCTCGATGAGATCGCCATAGCGCTTCGCCTGCGCCGGATCGGCAACCACCCCCGCCGAGAGGTTCTGTGCCGCCGATCGGATCACCGCGAGCGGCGTTCGCAGTTCATGCGATACCGTCGCCACGAAGTCCATCTGACGCGCGGCCAGTTGCCCCGCCCGCCGGGCATTGATCATCACCAGCGCGACACCGGCCGCTAGGACCGCCAGGATGCCGAAACTCAGCCAGAGGTTTCGCCGTCGCGCCTGGGACACGGCCGCGTCCAGGGATCCCGAACCGTGCTGGAGCACCAGGCGCCATCCCCCGCGGGGCGGCAGGACGCGGGCACGGACGGCCGATGGGGAGCCGTCGCGCCCGCTCACGGACCTCGCGTCCATCAGCAGCGAGAACCGTGTGACCGCGCCGTCCCCCGGGCCTTTCGGCGCTCTGGCCTCAGCTGAGATCATCTGGCCAGGCGGTGTCGTTCCGGCCTCGATCCGCAGGGCCTCGGCCATCAAGTCCGCGCGCAGCGTGAAGATCGGCATCGCCACATCCGCACGCTCGGCCGCGACGGCGGCGCCGTTCGGAAAACCTCGCTGGAAGATTCGCGCTCCCGAACCGGTCGTCACGGCAAGCCGGTATCCGTCTGACCCTTCGCGCGGGAAGTAGCGGTCCGCCAGCGCCGGCAGGACGACGTTCGCGAGGTACTCTCGATCGAGATCGACGACGAGGGACGAACGCATCATCTCGACAAGGCGGCGCCTGTTGGGGTCGGCCTCCGAGCGGACGACCGCCTCACCCCTGATGCTTCCCGTCACGTTCGCAAATGGGCGCGCGAGCGGAATCACGAGCGCCGGGGCATCGGCCACGACCGGCATCAGTGAGATCGCGATGATTTGCACCTTGCCGTTGCGCAACGCAGACGCCGCGGGCGCCGGGAGCACCGGTTCGGGCGTCGTCGTGGCCGCGAGGACCCGGCGGACCGGTTCGAGGTGCGGGGGCCAGGCCTCCGACTGCCCTGGCTCGAATGCCTTCGCCTCCGAGTTGTATCGCCGCAGCGATACCTGCCCGTCCGCGGGCACGGCCAGGAACACACCGCGCACCATCCTCGGATAGCGGGCCGTGTTGCGCCAGCCGTCCAGGGCGGCGGCGACCCCGTGTTCGTCCTTCTCTGCCAGACCGGCGCACGAGGTCTGCATGGCCAGGTAGAGGCGTGTGATCTCGCGGTCGAAGTCGTCGGCCAACTCCCGCGCCCGCTGCGTCAGCGAGCGACTGAGTTGATCGCGTTCGGCCTCGGACACCTTCCCGAGCCAGCGGTACTGCAGCGCGGCCAGGAGACCGACCAGTCCGACGAGCAGCGCCGGCAGCAGGATTCCGACCGGGAGGCGTCGCCTCAGCATGGCCGAAGTGTACTACGCGGATACTCCGGAAGGACCCCGGCCGGCCGCCGATCTCACACCTCTTTACGTACTTAACGATCTCTTAACGAGGGCTTAACCACCTCGCGGCGCCAAAACGCCAGAATGGCTCGTCCAAGGATGGTGAAGAGCGGCGGACAGGATCCTGATGGAGGCAGATGGCATGAATTCCATGGTGAAGGTCGCAGCGATCGCGGTCATCGCGGCAGAGACGCTCGTCGCGGGCCAGGGCAAGGACGCCGCTCGAGTGCTGTCGGAGGTGCGCAAGGCCTTGGGCGGCGAGAAACTCGCCGCGGTCAAGACGCTGTCGGCTGAAGGGCGCTCGCTACGAACCGGCCCGGATGGCAACACGCGCGAGAGCGAGTTCGAGCTGTCGATGGATCTGCCCGACAGGTACCTCATGCGCATGGCCATGGTGGCGATGGGCAACATGAGCATCTACCGGATGTCCGGGTTCAACGGCGGTCAGCCGATCGACGAAATCGACCGTCCACCGAACCTCGCTGGCGGCAACGTCGTGATTCGTTTCGCCGGGCCGGGCGGGTCGTCGATCGATCCGGAGAAGGCAACACCGGAACAGAAGGCGGAACTGGACCGGATGCGGCTGCTCCAGAACAAGCGCGAGTTCGCGCGCCTGACGCTCGGCATGTTCGCCACGTCGCTCTCTTCGTTCCCGCTCGAATTCACCTACGCCGGCGAGGCCGAGTCGGCAGACGGCAAAGCCGACGTCCTCGACATCAAGGGCGACGGCGACTTCAAGGCCCGCCTCTTCGTCGATCAGCAGACGCACCTGCCGCTGATGATCAGCTGGATGGACAAGGAACCTGTCTCGATCACGATGGGGCCGCGCGGGACGGTGCCCGCCGGGGCCGGCGGGCCGGTTGCGGTCGGCGGCGGCGGCACGGTCGTGCAGCGTTTCGACGGCGCCGGTGGCGCGCCCTCGTCGCCGGAGGAAAGGGAGAAACTGCTGAAGGAACTCGAAGCGAAGCGCAAGGAGGCGGAGGCCAACCGGCGCACGGTCGAGTACCGGCTCTACTACGCCGACTACCAGTCCACGGGCGGCGTGAAGCTGCCCCACAAGTTCCAGCGGTCGATCGACGGCAAGACCACCGAGGAGATGATCTTCGACACGCTGAAGGTCAACCCGAAGATCGATGCCAAGAGATTTCAGGTTTCCAAGTAGCCCCGTGATTCCAGCCAAGGAGTGGCCCGTGTCTCGTTCGTCGTTCCTCGCGATGGTGTGCGCACTTGTCGCGGTGCTCGGGGCCTCCCCGTCTGCCGACGGCCAGACGCGCCGGGGTCGGCTGATCGTTGCCGTGGCCGATCAGACGAACGCCATGATCCCCCGGGCCACCGTCACCGTGATGCGGCAGGACGGATCCGCCGCGGATCCCGCATTCGCGCCGGTCATGACCGGCGCCGAGGGTGTGGCGGTCATCGAAGGGCTCCCCGATGGCCGCTATACCCTTCAGGTGGAATTCTCTGGCTTCGCCACCGCGATTGTGCGGGACATCCGCGTTCGCGGCGGCGATACGCGCCGCCGTGTCACACTGCAGATCGGCAAGCTCGACGAAGCCGTGACCGTCAGCCGCGACCGACAGTCCTCCTCGCTCGATCCCAGAGGCAGCGCCTTCAGCAGCGTGCTGACGCGTGAACAGATCGACGCCCTTCCCGACGACCCTGACGAGATGGAAGCCGCACTGAAGGCGATGGCGCCCCCGGGTTCGACCATCCGCGTGGACGGCTTCAGCGGAGGCAAGCTGCCGCCCAAGTCGCAGATTCGTTCCATCCGCCTGCCGCGCCTCGACATGTTCGCGGCGCAGAATCACGGCGGGATGACGGGCATGATGTTCATCGACATCATGACGATGCCCGGCAACGGTCCGTTGCGGGGCAACGTGGACTTCAACTTCCTCGACGACGCGCTGAACGCGCGCAACGCGTTCACGCCGAACAAGCCGCAGGAACAGATGCGTCAGTTCGGCTGGGGTCTGTCGGGCACCATCAGGCCCAACAAGACGTCGTTCTCGATCAACGGCGGCGCCGGTTCGCAGTACTCGTCGCCGAACCTGCTCGCGGTGTTGCCGGATGGATCGACCACGACCGCGACGTTGAGGCAGCCGCGGGACAGCTACAACGTCACGGCCAGGATCGACCACGCGATCACCAAGGACCACGCCCTCCGCGCCAGCTTCGATCGCGACGCCAGCACGTCGGGGAACCTGGGCGTGGGCGGCTACAACCTGTTCGACCGGGCATACGACACGGACGTCTCGACCAGCACGTTCCGCTTCTCCGAGAACGGGCCGATCGGACGACGCCTGTTCGTCGACTCGCGCCTCCAGTTGCGGTGGACCGACACCGAAAGCCGTTCTGCCGTGGAATCGCCGACGATCAGGGTTCAGGACGCCTTCACGGCGGGCGGAGCGCAACTGCGCGGCGGCCGACGCGGGTTCGAGTTCGAACTTGCCTCCGATCTCGACTACGTCAAGGGTGCCCACTCCTGGCGCACGGGCATCCTCCTCGAAGGCGGCCGCTTCAGGTCCGACGACACGACGAACTACCTGGGCACCTACACGTTCGCCAGCATGGCCGACTATCTGGCAGGTCGGGCGTCGAACTTCACGCGGCGGGTCGGCGAGCCGAACATCCAGTACTCGACGATCCAGGCCGGCGTGTACCTGCAGGACGACTGGCGCATCACGCGAGGCCTGCTGCTCTCACCAGGCATGCGGTTCGGCGCGCAGCAGCACGTGGACGACCGATGGAACGCCTCGCCGCGGATGTCGGCGGCGTGGTCACCCCGGCGTAACGGCACGTTCACGGTCCGCGGGAGCTACGGGTACTTCTACGACTGGATCCCGAGCGACCTCTACAAACAGACCTTGTTGATCGATGGGGTCCGCCAGCGCGAGATCAACGTCTTCAGGCCGTCGTTTCCCGATCCGGGGGACGCCGGCGTGGCTCTGCCCACCAATCGGTACCTGTGGTCGAACGATCTCGACCTTCCGACGGCGCATCGCCTGACCGTCGGCGCCGAGCAGACCGTGAGCAAGAACGGGCGCCTGAACTTCAGCTACTCGCGGGGCTGGGGACGCGGCCTGCTGCGTGGTCGAAACCTGAATGCCCCAATCGGCGGCGTACGTCCCGACCAGCATCTCGCGAACACCGTGGAACTCGTGACCGACGCCGAATCGCGCTCGCAGTCCTTCGGGGTGTTCTACAGTTTCGTGCGCCCCGACTGGCGGCGCACCTTCCTGATGATGAACTACAACTGGAGCCGGAACGAGACGAACACGTCCGGGGCCTTCGCGATCCCGGCCGGTGGCGACAGCCTCGCTTCGGAGTGGGGACCGTCGGGTGGCGACATCCGGCACCGTGTCGGAACGTCGTTCAGTTCCTCGCCCTTCAGGAACGTGACGGTGGGACTGAACCTGCGCGGCCAGTCCGGCATGCCCTACAACGTGACGACGGGGCGCGACGACAACGCGGACGGTCTCTTCAACGATCGCCCGGCTGGCACGGCCCGCAACTCGGCGCGGGGCGCGTGGCAGTGGGACCTCGGCGGCCGGGCGTCCTATGCCATTGGCTTCGGCAAGCCGAGGCCGACCGGCGGCGACCAGGGTGGGGTGAGGATTGCGATGGGCGGCGGAGGCGGCCTGGCGCCCGCCTTCGGCGGCGGCGCGGCGGGCAAGCGGTACCGCGTGGAGTTCTACGCGGCGGTCCAGAACCTGCTCAACCGCGCGAACTACACCGCCTACAGCTTCGTCATGACATCGCCCTTCTTCGGACGTGCAATTGCCGCCTCGCAGCCGCGCAAGCTGCAGGTGGGCGTCAGGTTCGCGTTCTAGCGGAGCAGCCGATCTCATCGTCGGGCGAGGGCCGCGCGCTCCCGCCGGGCCACCGCCAGGAGCGGCGCATCCGGATCGGCGTCCTTCCACGATTCAAGAAAGGCATCGTACGCGGCCAGGCTTCGGACCGTGTCGCCAGATTCCCGCACGGCCCGCGCAAGCCCCAGCCGCGCGAACGCCACCCACGGTGTCGCAGGTGCAACGGCACGGAGGCGGATCACCTCTTCGAAAGCACCAGCCGCGTCCTTCGACCGTCGCGCCGAGAACTCGACGAGTCCGCGCGCTCCCAGCGGAACGAGACCAAACTCGCCCCCCCGCTCGAACCGAGCCACCGGTTGCAGGATTCGGCTGGCCATGTCCCCGTGCCCCAGGGAAGACTCGACGAGCGCCTGGGCCACCTGAAGCCAGACCAGCAACTCGGTCTGATCGGGCGCCGCCTGTCGGGACACGTCGTCGAGGATGGCACTGGCACGAGCCGAATCGCCCACCAGGGCCAACGCGCTCGCCGAAGACAGCAGCGTGGCAGTCCCGGCGTCGGCGGCGAGGGCCGCGTCCACGGCGATCCGCGCCGCGCGGGCGTCTCCAACGAGCGCCTCGGCTTCAGCCTGGTAGGTTCGGATGTCAGCAACACGTTTCGCGGGCCCGATCTCGCCGGCCTTTGCGAGCGTTTCCGGCCACAGGCGCCGGGCCTCACGCAAGCGCCCGCCAGCCATGGCCGCCGACGCGCGGAGCCGCAGCGAGAGCAGCGCCGTCAGCGGATCGCCGGACGCCCACCGGATCTCCTGCTCGAGGGCGGCTCGATCTCCATCGAACAGAGCCAGGTTCAACAGGTGACGATGGATGAACCGATCACCGATGCCGCGGCTCATGGCCTCGGCAATCGCCTGTCGTGCCTCGGCCATTCGGCCAGAGCCCAGACACGCCTCGACGAGGTTGGAATAGGCCAGCGAGCTGTACCGGGCAAGGCGAACCGCCTCGCGCGCCTCGATCAGGGCCGCATCGTACTGACCCATCGTGTCCGAGTAGATCGATGCAAGGTTGGTCGGCGGAACGGGTGAGCCCGGGTACACCTCCTTCCAGGCCTGGTAGACCTCCAGGGCCTTCAGCGGATTCCCTGCAACGAGGCGGTAGTAGTGTCCTTCGATATAGAACCGCTCGGGTTGGCTCACCCGATCCCGGAGTTCATAGGCCCGGCGAAGGGCGGGAACCGCTTCTTCGTTCAGGCCGAAATTGCGGGCGGCCGCGCCGCGCCGGGCCCAGGCGAGCGCAAAGGCCGGGTCGAGCTCGGTTGCCTGCCGATAGAGCGCGATCGCATCGCCGAGACGCGCATGGTCGCGGTGATCGTCGCCCAGGGTGAGCGCCCTGAGCGCCTCGAGCGACGGCGTCGTGGCCCGGACGAGGGGGACGTCGTGCCGCTGCAGTGAGCCGCGTGATTCTCCGAGCTTTCGCCGGATCTGCGTTGCCCCTCGATCGAGCGCTCCGAGCACCTGTTCTTTGCGATCGACCTCTTCGAGCGCCCGACCCAGCGCCTCGCCGGAGTCGCACGCGATCGCCTCGACGCCCACCGCGTAACGGGATCCGACCGGTGCGATCGAGCCGGCCAGCAGCACGGTGGCCCCTTCGCGCCGGCACACGTCCAGCGCCAGCGGCCCGACGACCCGGTCGTCCGGCGCCCGGCCCATCCGGACGAGGGCGGCGCGTGCGGCCTCCTGGGGCAGCAGGCGAACGAACGGGGCCTGCTCCAGATTCACCGCGAGAGCGAGGCGCAACGTGTCATCGAAGACGCGGTCGCGGGTAGTGTTGTGCACGTCCGCGAGCAGGACCGTGTCCTTGTCCGTCAACACCCGTGCCGGTATGCGGGGCATCAGGGCGACGGCCACCAGGCCGATGACCACGGCAGCCAGCACCACACCCATCGACACGCGCACTCGCCAGGCTGAACGCCGTACCGTGCCGGCTGTTGCCGGCGTTGCGGCGGGCTGCGACGCGCTCGCCTCCGGGTGGTCCGGTCCAGACCCGATCGGCTCACACTGGTCCGGCGCGGCGTCCGCCCGCGCCGCCCTCTCCAGCCACACGACCGGCGCGATGACTCGGTAGCCGCGCTTGAGGATGGTCTCGATGATGCGTGGCTGCTGGGCGTCGTCCTGGAGGACCTGGCGCAGTTCGGCGACGCACCTCGACAGGCCTGATTCGGCGATGAACTGTCCCTGCCAGACCTCGTTCAGGATTTCGTCCCTGAGCACGATGGCGCCCGGGCGTTTCGCCAGACAGATCAGCAGGTCGACCAACTGCGGGCGCAGTTTCTCGACGGTGTCGCCTCGGAAGACCCGGCACTCCCTCGGGTCAACCAGCCAGTCGCCAACAGTGAAGGAGCCGACGTGGGCGGTGGGCCGTGAGGTCGAAGAGTTCATAGGGCCTCAGCCAAGCCTATCCTATACCTCTGCCGCTTACGACACCGGGAACAGCCCGGGCAGGTCCGGCGAACAAACGTGTTTCGAGGCCCGAACGAGCACCGATGTAGCAGCCTCTGGCCCGGCCCGACGCTGGATGGCGACAACATTCCGTGTCCCATCAGGACCGACTGCCTGGTGACCTGCGACGCGACGAACCTCTACGTGGCCGTTCGCGCTTTCGACCCCCGGCCCGCCGAAATCCGCGCATACCTCGTGCAGCTCGAGGCCGTCTTCCACCTCAACGTCCGTACCGTCGTCCGGGCGATCCTGCAGTACACTGACATCTCACGCGATCCGACGCTCCATACGTACGCCGTCGAGGCGCGCACGCGCCGGTTGTTCTCCCAATTCTCTTCTCGTACAAGCTCAATCCCCAGGCCGTGCTGTTCCTCGGGTATTCCGACAACGCGATTGGCATCCAGGGAGTGGATCTTCGCCAGCAGGATCGGACAGTGTTCGTGAAGGTGGGTTACGCGTGGGCACTGTAGCGAGGCTCGCAGGCTCCCCGTCCACACAGGATGATCACGACCATGAACAGCGCGCATCTGCTTCTCGTCCTGTGCTGCATCGGGCTGCCGGCACTCCGCGCACACCACGCGGCTGCGCCGCCCACGGGAGGACAAGCGTCCGAAGGCGACGTCTTCGCGATCCTGCGTACCATCGACCAGGCTGACACGCGGCAGGCATGGCCTGGATTTCGTCTGTCGGACTGGCCCCTCGCCGTGTTCGACGGGAAGCAGACGTTCCTCCTCCGTCATCCCAGCCCGCCGGTCGAGTTCACGCCGCTCGTCGGCCGGCCCGGCGTCTTCGTGGCCGCGGGCCGGTACCCGGCCGTGGTCGGCAACTCGACGGTGTACATCGGGGGCGTGCGCACTGCCACGGTCATCGCAACTCCAGGCCCGGCTCCAGACTCCACGTTGCTCGCGTACGTCGAGGAGGTGTTTCACGTCTTCTGGCTGCGCCGCCACACCAACTTCCGCCCGAATGAGATGGCGCGCTACGCCTACCCGGTCAAGGACGACCGGAATCTCCGTCGCGTGCTGGGTGAAGACGAGGCCCTCTCGCGTGCGCTCGAGGCGGCCAGCGCGCGGCAGGCGGCCGCGTGGGTCGCGCTGGCGCTGCAGCTCCGTCACGAGCGGAACGCCTGGCTGACCGACGACGACCGGGCGTTCGAGACCGGACTCGAGATGATGGAAGGGACGGCGAACTGCGTCGCGCGGGTCGTCGTGGGCGAGAAGCCAGGGGCCACCGCGGCTCGCCTTCGCACCGAACGACCCGCGGATCAGATCCGCTGGCGGTACTACGATTCGGGCGCTGCCGTCTGTCTGCTGCTCGAACGGCTCCAGCCAGACTGGAAAGATCGCATCGACGCCGAGCCGGATCAGACCACGGTCGGTCTGCTCGAGGCAGCCGCCACACGATCAGGCGCACGGCCGGCAGCATTCTCGGCGGCCGAGTTGTCGCGCTTCGAGGTTCACGCCGCGACGGCCATCGCGGAACTGTCCGCCCGCCAGGGCCGTTTGCGTGAGGAAATCCAGGGCCGTGCCGGACCCCGCATCGTCGTTGAGATCGCGAGCGGCGTCGAGCCGTTGCGCGTCACGAGGTTCGATCCGATCAACCTGCTCGTCCTCGACGCGGGCGAGGTGGCTCATCCCCGCTACCTCACACTCTCCGGCGCGGACGGCGTGATCGAGGTGACCAATCCCGGCTACGAACGCGGCTCGTTCGCCGGCACGGTCGTGCTGACGCGGCCGGCGGGCCGTCATCCGCTCGGCGAGGGAATCCGGATGGCTTCGATCGTGGGGCTGCGAACGGCGCCAACGGTCGAGCGTCGTGAGGGCCGACTCACCCTCGAGACCGAGGGCGTGCGCATCACGCTTCGCGACGCGGAGGTGCGCACCGAGGGTGAGACGCTTCGCATCGTCGTGTCTCCTCGACGGTGAGAGGGCCGGCCGCCGGCCGAGGGAGCCGTTGGCTGCGCGAACATGTTCCCAAACGAGACGGACCTTGGGAGCGTGGTACTCGCAGAAGGCCGCCAAGCCGGTCGTTGGCTTCCTGGGGCCGAACGCGCTCAAGGGACTTCGGGTCGAGATCGACTACGCCAAAGGCGCGGTCTCAGCCGCGACGCTGGGGACCGTCGTCGATGCGCTTGGTGGGAAACCTGGCGACGTGCGGGTGCTGGTCCTCGACCGTCAGGGCAAACGAATTCGAGTCGAAGCCCGCGTGCACCGCTTCATGTAGTGTCGCGGATTTTTGAGCGGAGGCGGTGCTGCAGCCCGTTTGCGGTAGCATGATGGCGATGGATAGAAGAAGACGAACCTCGCCTGTCGATTCGCCCGCCGGCGGAATCGACCGCCGCCAATTCATGTCGACGTCGATCGCCGCGGGCGCGGCCCTGCTGCTGGGAGCCGACCGGGCGTGGGGCCAGACCTCGCCGCCGGCGCACGTCGTACCGTCGGACAGGCCGCTCAACCTTGCATGCATCGGCATCGGCAACCGCGGCAACGACATGGTCAAGGCGTTCGCCAAGACGGGGATGGCGAACTTCACGGCCTTCTGCGATGTGGACGTCGATGGTCCCCACACGGAGGAGACCCGGCGCCTCTATCCCTCGGTGCCGCGCTTCCGCGACTTCCGAGCAATGTTCGACAGGATGGGCGCGTCGGTCGACGCCGTCGTGATCGCCACGCCGGATCATTCGCACTTCCCGCTGGCCATGCACGCGATGCGGCTCGGCAAGCACGTCTACCTGGAGAAGCCTCTCGCGCACACGTTCCAGGAAGTGGATCTCCTGATCGCGGCGGCCGCGAAGGCCGGCGTGGTCACCCAGATGGGCAACCAGGGCCACTCCGGCAACAACTACTTCCAGTTCCGGGCGTGGACCCAGGCGGGCGTCATCAAGGACGTGACGAAGATCGTCATGTTCCAGAACTCGGAGCGGCGGTGGCACGGGTGGAAGGTGGACGGATTCCCGTCGGGCGAGGCGCTGCCTCCGGGGATGGACTGGGATGCCTGGCACGCCGCGCGCCCCACCCATCCATTCAGCAGGCGGTTGCACCCGCAGAACTGGCGCGGGTGGTTCGCCTACGGGAATGGCGCGCTCGGTGACTGGGGCCCGCACATCCTCGACACGGCCCACCAGTTCCTCGATCTGGGGCTGCCGCACACCATCGAGGCCGTCAGGCGCGACGAGTCGAGCGAGTTCATCTTCCCGCAGGCGTCCACCCTCCGCTTCGATTTCGCGGCCAGGCCCACGATGCCGCCGGTCGAGGTGTTCTGGTACGACGGCTTGAGCAATCGGCCGCCGCTGCCGGCAGAACTCGGACCCGGCGCCACTCTGACGCAGGTCAGCGGCAAGTTCATCTACAGCAGGGATCTCGTGTTCAAGGGCGGCACGCACGGAGATACGCTGCGCATCATCCCGGACGACCGCATGCGTGAGATGGCTGCGTCGATTCCGAAGGTCGTCGGCACGTTCTCGAACCACGAGGCGAACTTCGTTCTCGCGTGCCAGGGCAAAGAGGAGAGCCGTTCGCCGTTCAAGATTGGCGGACCGCTGACGCAGGTGTTCCTCCTCGGCGTGATCGCGCAGCGTCTGGGGGGGCAGTTGACCTTCGATTCATTGCGCCGGGAATTCCGGGACAATCCGGCCGCCAACGCGCTGCTCGCCGGACCGCCGCCACGGGCGGGCTGGGAGGAGTACTACCGGAGCTGAGACGCCGCGGCACGGGCGGGACGCCGCGGCACGGGCGGGACGCCCGTGCTACTCATTCAACCGTGCTGTACACGCCTGTACTCGCGTGAAAACCGAGCGTGTCCAGGGGCAGCAGGTCGCCGACCTTTCGCTGCTTCTAACCGCCTCTCAGTACCGCTCCAGGCGGATTGAGCCGTTGCCGGTGTGCAGGTTCACCGACCCACCACCGCCGTTGAGCGTCCCTCGAACGTGTGATCGGTTCACGGAACCGGAAATGGCGACCGGCAGGTCGAGCGTCATGTGGCCGTCACCCGTGCGGGCATCGACGTCGGCCTTGAAGTCCCCTGGAAGACGCAGGGTCACGGATCCGTCTCCCGTCCTGACGCTCCACGCGGCCGCGACGGTGGAACCAGCCTTCGCGGCAGCCTCCACGGAACCGTCACCCGTGTGGAGGTCCAGCGCGTCGAACCGCCCCTCGACGGTGATGTGGCCGTCGCCGGTCGAAGCGACGAGGCGCCCGTCCAACCCCTTGGCATCGATGCCGCCGTCCCCGGTGTGGAGACGGACATCACCCTTCGCACCCGCAACGCTCACTCCGCCGTCGCCGGTGTGCAGGTCGAGATTCGCCTCGCGAGGAACCTTCAAGGTGACGGTCACCGAGTGCCGGCCGGTGTGGATGCCCCAGTTCATGGGCGGGAACTTGAGTTCAATTGAAATCCGGTTGCCGGATTGGCTCTCGATCAACTGGAAGTCCTTGTTGATCTCGTAACCGACCGTGTCGATGCGCGCCTCGACGCGAGCCTCGTCCCAGACGTCGACCCGGACATCGCCGTCGCCTGTCGAGGTCATGAGATCCAGCCTGCCGGAGACAGGATAGGTCTTCGACCACTGGTCGGCGGCGGCGGGAAGGGCCAACCCTGACACCAGCGCGATCGTCGCGACAATCACACAAAGACGCATCACACACCCCCTCCTGGCAACACCGACGCCATCCCTCCAAGAGACGGCGTGGAGCGTGGAAAGGTTCGCTGCGTCGATTCGTGACCACGCGGAGGCAACGAGGGTATAGTAGGCTTCGCTCATACGCACCATGCCATCGGATACTCCCCTCAACGTCCCCCGCCTGCACCCCTTCACGCTGGGTGATTGGCTCGTCGAACCCAAGGCCTGTCGCGTCTCCAGAGGCGACATCGTCGTCAAGCTGCGTCCGCAACTCGCCGACCTGCTGCTCTGCCTCGCGCGACATGCCGGCGAGATTGCGCTCAAAGACGAGATCCTGGCCGAGGTGTGGCCCGGGCAGTACATCGCCGAGTCGGGCCTGTCGCGATGCGTCGCCGAGTTGCGTCAGATCCTGCAGGACGACGCGCAGCAGCCGCGCTTCATCGAGACATTTCCCAAGCGCGGCTACCGGTTGATCGCGCCCGTGGTCTGGTTGGATCGGGAGCCGCAGGAGGGTGCGGCACCGAAGGAGGCTCCACCAGGGCCGGATCCGGCGGCGCGCACGCCGGACATTGGGACGCCGCCGCCGGAGGTCGAAGAACCCGACGGCAAGGCGCGGCGGACGGTCGGCCGGCGTTGGATCCTGCTGGCGATCGTGCTGGTGCTGCTGGCGGCGGCCATCATCGCGATCGCCGTGCTGGCACATACGCCCGCCAGCGTGCTGACCGAACGCGATCCGGTGTTGCTCGCCTTCGAGAACCGGACGGGCGACGCCGTGTTCGACGAGACAATCCCGCTGGCGCTGTCGATCCAGCTGGAACAGTCTCCCTATCTGGGCCTGCTGTCGCCCGAGCGCGTCCACGAAGTGCTGCGCATGATGAAGCGGCCGCCGGAGACGCTGCTGACGCGCGAAGTCGGCTTGGAGGTCTGCGAGCGGGTAGGTGGACGGGCGCTCATCGTCACGTCGATCAGCCGGCTGGGCCCGCAGTACGTCATCGGTCTCGAGGCGGTCGCCTGCGGCACCAGCGCCGTGCTCGCCAGGCAACAGGCGACGACCGTGCGCAAACAAGACGTGCTCGGTGCGCTGCAGCGCGCGGCCGGCCAAATCCGCCTCGCCGTTGGAGAGTCGCCCGCGTCTCTCGAGCGCTACAACGTGCCGATCGTCGAGGCCACGACCGCTTCGCTGGAGGCGCTCCGGGCGGTGCGCCGGGGCGACATGGCGAAGGAGCGGGGACAAGTGGATCTGGCCCTCGGGTTCTACCGGGACGCCGTGTCGCTGGATCCGGATTTTGCGCTCGCCTACAGCCGCCTGGGAACCGTCACCAGCGCCGAAGCCGAAGGCTTCTCGGCATTCGAGAAGGCGTACGCGCTCCGGCAGCGCGTCACGGTGCCCGAGCGGCTGGAAATCGAGGCGTCGTATCACAAGTACGTGACAGGTGAGCGAGCGAAGGTGGTCGAGGCACTGGAGTTGCTCAGGCGCTCGTACCCGCGGCGCGCGATGGTTCGTCGCGGATTGGTCGATGAATACACGCAAAGCGGACGATACGACGCGGCGCTGGCCGAAGCCCTCCAGGCGCTGGGCGTCGAACCGAAGAGCACGATGAACCTGGTTGCCGTGGCCAGGGCACATCTCTACCTGAACCAACTCGTCGAAGCCAGACACGCCGCCGAGGCGGCGATCGCCAACGGCGGGGCCACGCCGAGAATCCATATCATCCTGTTCCAATGTGCGCTCGCGGCCAATGACGAGGCCTTGCTGGCACGGGAGCGCGGCTGGGCGGCCGGGCATCCCGAGGCGGCCGGTAGTTGGCTGGACGTCGAGGCCGAGGAGTCGGTGAATCGCGGCCGTCTCGGTGATGCCATCGACCAGTTGCAGCAAATCGAGCGGCTGGCCGACACGAGCGGTGCTCCAGAGGGCGCGGCGATGTACCGGCTCCGGATCGCCAGGTACGAAGCGTTGTGTGGACTCGGGGCACGGGCCATGCAACGCGTCGACGCCGAACTCGCACACAACATCGGCCCCGATCGGACGATCGACGCGGTCAAGGTGGCCATCTCCGCCGGGGCATTCGGTCGGGCCGAGAGCCTACTGGACCAGCTCGAGCGCAGGGGTCGGCCGGGCGCGTCGGAGCCCGGCGCGACGCTCGCGCGCGCGTACCGGGCAGCCATTGCCGCCAGCCGTGGCAGGGCGAAACAGGCGATCGAATTGCTCGCGCCGCTGCAACCCTTCGAACTGGGACTCGCCTACGGGTTCATTCCGCTCTTCGAGCGGGCGCACGCACACTACCTCGTCGGCGACTGGCCGAAGGCCCGCCTCGCGTACGAAACGATCCTCGCTCATTCCACCGTCGACTCCGGTCGCAAGCTGCTGCCCTTCGCTGAGCTCGGCCTGGCGCGCACGCTGGCCCGCGCGGGCGACGTGGCGGGCAGCCGCCGCACCTACGATCAGTTCTTCGAACGGTGGCGCCAGGCGGATCCCGATCTGCCTGTGCTGCTCGAAGCCCGTCGCGAGTACGCGGCGTTGCCGAAGTAGCGGGGCCGCAGGGCAAAGCGATCCCCCCGCGACTGTGCTCATGGTTCGGCGTTGCCGGGGAGGTCGCTGTCCAGCGCGTCGCGCACCTTGCGTGCCAGGTCGGCCTCGCTGAACGGTTTGCTGATGAACCTCATGCCGGGGTCGAGGACGCCGTGATGAACGATGGCGTTGTCCGTGTACCCCGACATGTAGAGGACCCGCATGGACGGCCGCACCTTCTGGAGGCGCTCGGCCAACTGGCGCCCGCTCATCTGCGGCATCACGACGTCGGTCACCAGCAGATCGATCTCGCCACGGTGCTGTTCGCACGTCAGCAGGGCCTCGCCGCCGTTGGCGGCCGTCAGCACCCGATACCCAGCCGCGAGCAGCATGCGCACCACCACGTTGCGGACCGCCTCACCGTCCTCGGCCACGAGGATGGTCTCCGTACCGACCGCGGGCCGCTCAGGAGCGCGGCTCGTCGCTGATGACCCGGCCTCCTCGACGAAGCGTGGCAGATACACCTTGACGGTCGTGCCATGGCCAGGCTCGCTGTAGATCCAGATGTTGCCGCCGCTCTGCTTGACGATGCCGTACACGGTCGACAGGCCCAGTCCCGTGCCCTTCCCCTTCGCCTTGGTCGTGAAGAACGGTTCGAACAACCGCTCCCGCGTGGCGGCGTCCATGCCGCACCCGGTGTCACTGATCGCCAGGAGGATGTAGGGTCCAGGCACGACCACCACGTGCTGCGCCACGTACTCCTCGTCGAGGTCGACATTGGCGGTGTCGATCGTCAGCCGGCCCCCGTTCGGCATCGCGTCGCGGGCATTGACGACCAGGTTCATGATGACCTGCTCGATCTGTCCCGGATCGGCCCTGACCGGCCCGAGGTTCGGCGCCAGCACCTGCTGGAGATCGATGTCCTCGCCAATCAGGCGGCGCAGCATCTTCTCGAGGTTGATCACGACATGGTTGAGATCGAGCACCTGGGGCTCGAGCACCTGCTTTCTGCTGAAGGCGAGAAGCTGTCTCGTGAGCACCGCTGCGCGCTCGCCGGCCTTCTGGACCTCCAGGAGATCCTCCCGGAGCGGATCGCCCTCACGCAGGGTCTCAATCGCGAACGCCGTGCAGCCCAGGATGACGGTGAGCAGATTGTTGAAGTCGTGCGCCACGCCGCCGGCGAGGCTGCCGATGGCTTCCATCTTCTGCGACGCCCGCAACTGCTCCTCGAGCCGCAGGTGCGCGGTCATATCCCGCTCGACGGCAACGAAGTTGATGATCCGGCCCGTGGGGTCACACACCGGCGAGATGGTCGCCTCCTCGGTATAGAGCGTGCCGTCCTTGCGCCTGTTGACGATGCGTCCCTTCCACGTGCGGCCACCGGAGATGGTGGCCCACAGCTCGCGGTACCAGGCGGCGTCGTGTTGACCGCTCTTGAGGATGCTCGGCGTGCGCCCGAGCGCCTCCTGCCGTGTGTAGCCGGTCACGGCCTCGAACGTCGGGTTGACATACCGGATGGTTCCATCGGGGTCGGTGATGAAGATGATCTCCCCGGACTGCTCGATCGCCGCCATCAGCCGCTCGCGCTCTGCCTCGGCCAGTTTGCGCTCGGTGATGACGTCGAACACTGCCACGAAGTGCTCTCTCTCCGGCGAGTACACGGACAGGTCGAGCCACATGTCCAGGGCGGCGAGATAGAACTCGAATCGCTCGGGCTGGCCGGTCGATGCCACCCTGGCGTACCGTTCGAACAGGGCGGGATCGGTTTCGCGGATGCCGGGAATGACATCGGAGACCCTCTTGCCGGCGACCCCTTTCAATCCAGTCAGGGTCTCGAACGCGTCGTTGACGGCGAGGTAGACGAAATCCTGCGGCCGGCCGTCCTCGAACAGCATCCGACAGTAGGCGAATCCCTCCACCATGTTCTCGAAGAGCGTCCGGTAGCGCATCTCGCTCGCCCGCAGAGCGTCCTCCGCCTGCTTGCGCGCGGTGATGTCGGTGTGCGTGCCGGTCATCCGCGTGGGACGACCCGTCGCGTCCCGCGCAGACACCTTGCCGCGGGTCAACACCCACAGGTACTCGCCGGATTTGGCCCTGAGCCGCTGCTCCACTTGAAAGAACGGCGCCTGTCCGGCCAAGTGCGCGTCCAGGGCGGCGTTGGTGGGAGGGAGATCGTCGGGGTGCACCATGGCGTTCCAGGCCGTCACGTCGGCTGAGAATTCCGCCGGCTCGTAGCCGAACATCCTGCAGCCGCGCGGACTCAGGACCACCGCGTTCGTCCCCATATCCACGTCCCAGATGCCATCGTTGGCGCCCTCCAGGGCGAATTTCAGCCGTTCTTCGCTCTCCCGCAGCGACGCGCCGCCCCGAGGCTGGGGTTTCATAGGTGGATGCTCCCTCCAGCGCCGATTCGTTCAGGATGGCCGGTGCCCGTGTGCGGCATCGGCACGGTGCTCAGAAAGCGAGATTCTACCCGATCCGACGCATGTCGGACCGAGAGCGAGTATCCTGTTGCATGCCGTTCTCGAAGCTTCCCCTCCATCCCGATCTCATGCGCGGCGTCAAGGAACTGGGCTTCCAGCGCCCGACGCCCATCCAGGAGCAGGCGATTCCTCCCGCCGCCGCCGGCAAGGACATCATGGCGTCTGCCATGACCGGCAGCGGCAAGACCGCGGCGTTTCTCCTTCCGATCCTCAATCGCTTGATGGCGAAGCCGCGCCGGCAGACCCGCGCGCTGGTCCTGACGCCGACCCGGGAACTTGCCGCACAAATCTACGCACACCTCGAGGAACTCGCCGTCCACACCCCGCTCACCGGCGCAGCCGTCTTCGGAGGGGTCGGCATGGGGCCTCAGGAGCACGCGTTCCGCATCGGCGTGGACGTGATGATCGCCACCCCGGGGCGACTGCTCGACCACCTCCGGCACCCGTACGCCCGGCTGGCGGCCCTCGAAGTGTTGGTCCTGGACGAGGCCGACCGCATGCTCGACATGGGGTTTCTGCCCGACATCCGCCGCATCCTGAAGCAGATTCCCTCGAAGCGCCAGACGCTCTTCTTCAGCGCCACGATGCCCCGCGACATCATCGTCCTCGCGCGGGAGATGCTGCGCGATCCGGTGACCATCAACCTCGAACGGAAGTCCGCGCCGCCAGTCGGGATCACGCAGGCGGTCTATCCTGTCGCCCGAGAATTGAAGTCGGCGCTCCTCGTCGAACTCCTGACCCGCGGCATCATTGCCGACGCCATCGTCTTCACGCGCACGAAACATCGGGCCAATCGGCTCGCGGATTTCATTGCGCGACACGGTATTTCCTCGGCCAAGATCCATGGCAACCGCAGCCAGAGCCAGCGCACGGCGGCGTTGGCCGGCTTCAAGGCCGGCGACCATCGGGTACTGGTGGCAACCGATATCGTGGCCAGGGGCATCGACATCGAGGAACTGGGACACGTCGTCAACTTCGACGTGCCCGCCGATCCCGACGCCTACATCCATCGCGTGGGGCGCACGGCCCGCGCCGAGGCCACCGGGGATGCCTTTACCCTGGTCTCGCCCGACGAGGAAGATGACCTGCGCGCCATCGAGCGTGTTCTCGGGAAGGCGCTGCCACGCATCACGCTCCCCGGCTTCGACTACGCACGGAAGACGACCGAACGCCTGGAGATTCCAGTACGTGAGCGGCTGGCCGCGGCCCGCGCGGCCCGAGGCCCCCGCCAGGGCGGGCGCAGACCCGCCACGCCGGGCGCGGGCCCGTCTCGATTCCAGACCATCATCGACAAGCACGCGCCGATCGGGTCGCGATCCCGCAGCGGCGCATCGAAACCGCCGGGACGAAGACGGCCCGGACGCTGACGACCGAATGAGTCAACCTGTCACCATGAGCGCAAACGCCGAGCGACATACCGCCCACACCGAAGTCATCGCGGACCCGACCCCTGTCGGCCTGATCTGCCTGGCCGTGGGGTGCGCGGCCCTCGTGCCGATCGCGTTCGGCGCGGGCCTCACGCCCGCCGGCCTCAGAACGGCCGCAGTCTTCTGCCTCCTGTTCGGAGCTGGCGGTCAGCTCATCGCCGGGCTGGGCAATCTGTTGAACAAGAACCTCTACGGCGGAACGCTGTTCACGTCGTTTGCGTTCAACTGGGTCATCAATTGGTGGGTACTGGATGGCCTCTCGCGCGGGCAGGTGGCGGATCCGACGATCGTCTGCGCGGTTGACGTCTGCTTTCTCATCGTTTTTCTCGTGTTCACGTACGGCTTCGGGTTCTTCTCGTCGCTGCTGATGGCCTTCCTCGTTGACATCGATCTGCTCTACATCGCGCGGATCGCGAGACACCTTGGTGGAGGAGACTGGCTCGGCGTCGTCGCGGGACTCTGCACCGTGGCCCTTGGCGGCATCTCCCTCTGGATTGCGTTCGCGTTGCTGATCAATCCGACAGCCGGGCGCATGGTGTTTGCCTTCCCCGGGCCGGCGTTCCACCCCAGGTCGATCCCGCGGACAGAGTCCGATTCTGACGCTGGCCACTGAATCGGCGGCCCTCGTTTCGCCCTGCGGTTCGCCTCGATCCTGCGAAAGGCGTTCAAGTCGGTCATCGACACCGTTTGGGCGGGTTCAATCCGGCGAACACCAGCCGCGCCGTGCTCGTCTATGGGCATGGAGGTGCCGGACGTGCGAACCAGCCTCGTCTCCGATCTCGTTGTGGCCTGCCGGTCGATGCGAACCACCCCCGCGGCCGTTACCGCCGCGGTGGTCGCGCTCGGTCTCGGCATCGGGCTGACATCGGTCACCTGGAGCATCGTCTACGCCATGACGATGCGGGGCCTGCCGTTTCCTGGTGCCGACCGCATCATGTCCGTGGATCGACGGATCCGTTCGGGCAGTTCCGACGACCTCGTCCCGACCATGCAGCACGACCTTGCCGACTGGCGGGAACGCCAGCGCTCGTTCGAGGGTCTCGGCGCCTTCCAGCTGGTCAGCGTGAATCTCAGCGGATCGGCGCGACAGCCGGAGCGAATCCCCGGGGCGCGCCTGACGGCCAACACGTTCAGCCTGCTGCGCGTCCAGCCTGCACGCGGGCGGGCCTTCGTGGACGCTGATGAGGCGCCGGGCGCGCCGGCCGTTGCGATCATCAGTTCCACGCTCTGGTCGAACCGCTTCGGGAGCGATCCCGCCGTCGTCGGACGCACGGTGCGCGTCGGCGGCGTGCCGACGACCATCGTCGGCGTGATGGACCCAGACTTCCGGTTCCCGCTGCACCAATCGATCTGGCTGCCGCTTCCACTCGACCCACTGCCGGCCAGGCGAGGCGAGGGGCCGTCAGTTGGAGTGTTCGGGCGATTGCGGACGGGTGTAGCGCTTGCGACGGCTCGGCGGGAGTTCTCCGCTCTGGCGGACGACCTGCGGAAGCGCTTCCCCGATACGAACCGCGACACAGGCGTCAGCGTCGGGCCATTCGTGCTCCGCTACGTCACGGGCGGCGACGACAGGGCCATCGCCGGTTCCTACACGATGTTGGCCGCGGTCTTCGGCGTCCTGCTGATCGCCTGCGCAAACGTGTCGAACTTCCTGCTCGCACGCGCGGTCGTCCGGCGCCGCGAGTTGGCCGTGCGCGCCGCGCTCGGCGCGCCTCGTCGCCGACTGATGTCCTTGGTCCTCGCCGAATCCACGGTCATTGCGGCACTCGGCGGCGTGCTGGGGACCGGCTGCGCGTGGGTCGGCCTCACGTGGTTCCGTGGTGCGGCGGCGGACACCAACCCGCCCTTCTGGCTGAAGTTCGAACTCGATCCCCCGATACTGATCTTCGTGATCGCGGCCTCCGTGTTGTCGGCCCTCGTGGCGGGCGTGGTCCCGGCCCTCCGGGCGTCGAGGCCGAACATGGCCTCCACCCTGAACGACGTTGGTCGCGGCGGATCGAGTCTTCGTCTGGGCCGCCTCAGCCGGGGGCTCGTCGCGGTCGAGTTGATCTTCGCATGGGCGCTCCTGCTGCCGGCCGGGACGATCACGCGCAGTATCATCAACCTCCAGACGACCGACTTCGGCTTTGCGGTCGATGACGTCATGACGGCGCGCATTACGCTGCCGACGGCCGACTATCCGAGCGCCGCGCGTCGCCTGGCCGTCTTCGAGGAGTTGTTGCGCCGCGTGCAGGCCAATCCGGCCATCCGCGCCGCTGCAGCCGGTACCGACATGGCCGGCGGCGGCGGGAGTCGCGAGGGCATCGAGGTGGAGGGACGGCCGGTGTCGGACGGCAAGGCAGGATCGCAGGCAGGCGTGGTGGCGATCAGTCCCGACTATTTCACCGCCTCCGGCGTGGCGCTCCTCGAGGGACGTGCCTTCACCACGGCCGATCGAGCCGGATCCGCGTCGGTCGCCATCGTGAACAGTCGCTTTGCCGATCGTTTCCTGGCTGGCGGGTCACCGGTCGGTCGCCGCGTCCGGGTTCGAGAGGGCAGCTCGCCGGGACCGTGGCTAACCGTGGTCGGTGTGGTTCCGGACCTGTTCTTCGGCGGACTCAGGCCCAACAGCCAGGCCGGCCTCTATGTTCCCCTCGCCCAGAGTGAAGTGGTGGGCGCTTCGCTGATCGTCCGCACCGCGGGTCCGCCGGCGCCGATTGTTCCATTTCTCAGGGCTCAGACGTCGGCCATCGATGCCGAGCTGCCGCTCGATGAGGTTCGTACCATGCGGCGCGTCCTGTACGAGGCCACGTTGTTCGTCAGCCTGTTCGGCACGCTGTTCATCGCGTTCGGACTGACGGCGCTGGTCCTGACTGCGGTGGGGGCCTTCGGCGTGGCCACCTTCTCGGCGCGCCAGCGGACGCATGAGATTGGCATTCGCGTGGCGCTTGGCGCGACGGGCTGCCAGGTCGTGCTGTTGATGATGAAGCAGAGCCTGTGGCTGCTCGGCGGCGGCGGCGCGATTGGCTTGGCGTTCGGCCTCGGACTCTCGCGCCTGGTTGCCGGCATCCTCTATCGTGTATCCCCGGCCGATCCGTTGACCCTGGAGATCGTGACGGTCGTCCTCGTGGCAACCACGGGACTTGCGCACTTCTGGCCGGCGTGGCAAGCGGCGCGCCTCGAGCCGGTGGATGCGCTGAGGTAAGATTCCCGTATCCTTGTCGGTCCCCGGGGCACGGCGGGCGCCCCGGGCGGTGCACGAGGGAGGGGCGACCATGCCTACCATCCGACGGCCTGACGAGAGCGGCGGGCACGATCTCTCGGATCGAGTTCGATACCACCTCCGGTACTCCCTCATCAAGAACGCAGGTCAGGCCAGCCGGCGCGACGTGTTCCGGGCCACTGCCCTGGCCTGTCGCGAGCTGCTGGTGGACCGAATTATCGAGACCGAGCAGCGCTACGAGCACCGTCAATCCACGCGCCTCTGCTATCTGTCGATGGAGTTCCTCACGGTCAAGCGTGACAACAAGGACCGCCTGGCGAACTCGATCCAGAGCACGGCGTGGAGGCTTGGGCGCCTGGCGGCAATCCGACCGACAATACTCGCCAGGACTTCTTGCGGATTTCGAAACGTCTGCAGGTCGGACGTGATCTCGAACAGGGTGTCGAGGCTCTCCCAACTGGCTCCCAGTTCCTTCAGCAGGTCCTGATCCTCGTACTCGCGCTCGACGTGGTCCAGCGCGACGTCGACGAGCCTGCGTACGACCGGGCCGAGCCCCGGCTGCCCGCCGCGTTCGCAAAGGAGCAGCGCACCCACCGGCTGCTGCCGGTGACGGACGGGCTTCGACTCGCAGAGGCCACCCGAGCAGACGCAGCCGGAGTGCGTCACGATCCACTCCGTGCGGCCGTCCACCGTGACCGCGAGAGCGAACCCTCCGTGCTCGGCGACCGGCGCGGTCCTGGCGAACGGTTCGTCCGCGTGGTGGTGGTGGTGAAATTACGGAGCGGCACGGCGTCCCCGTCGTCAGAACGAGTGGCCTCGGCGCGAACCTTGTCCGACGCGAACGAAAAGTGCATCTGGACGATGACCCACGCGCCGTTTCGCTTCTCGAGCACGCCGGTCCAGCGCGTGTCCTTCCAGCCCGTGGGCTTGGCGTCCCACTCGGCCAGATCGTCGAGGATTGCGGAAAACCACGCGACGTCCCCAGAGCGCGAAAACGTCGTCCGCAGGTCGCGCACGTCGAAGCTGGTGGCCTTGAATCTGGGATTCATCCAGAACTCGAAGTTCTTGACGAAGGCGTCCCAGCCGACCGTCGTCGACTTTGAGTCCGGGTTGAACATGAAGAGATCCGGGTCGTGCGCAATGATGCGCTCGAGCAGCGGCCGATCCTTCGTGAGTGCCCAGCCGATGGAATCGCGGATGGCCTGCTCCACGATGACGCGGTCCCTGGCCCTGCCCTCGCTGGTCGCGTCCACCTTGCGCTGTCCGAGCGCGGTGGATGCCACCAGCGCGACGATCACGCCAATCCACACAAGTCCTGTGCGCATGCCGCCTCCTTGTCTCGCTGGTACATTGGCCGCGGCGGCACCAGTTGGGCCCTACATCCGTCCTCCATGCGGATTCGAATGCTATTCGCGAGTATCTGGCGAGGGAGTTCCTGCGCGCGGGACCCGAAGCGTCCACAGCGTGAGCCCGAGACCCATCCAGAGGCCGAGCGCCACCCACTCAGAAGCGGTGAAGCTGCCGGGGACGAAGGGCAGCACTTTCATGGCGATGAGGACGAGCGAGACCAGGACGCCTGCCGCAGCCATTGTGCGGCCCTCTCGCTCGCGCCGTGCGAGACAGGCGGCACACGCCGACAGCCACCCGATACCGGCCGCCAGCGACCCGACCTCGGTGATCGGCACGAGCAGCGCATCACCCAGCAGCGAAGCCACCGCGGTGAGGGCGGCGAGCATCCAGATCGCCACGGCCGGCGTCCCGTGGGAGCCGTGGACGCGCCCCAGCCCGCGGTGCACCAGGCCCCGGCGTCCCATTGCGAACAGCAGCCGGGTGGCCGCCACGAAGTTCCCGTTGAAGACCTTGAGCAGCGAGAGGAACGCGCCCGCCAGGATCAGCCTGGCGATCTGGTGCGATCCGAAGGCGCGCTCGAACGCTGCCTCGGTGCCGACGTGGCCCGCGACGATCTCGCGCCAGGGGTAGACGTACGACACCACGGCCACGATCACCACGTAGAAGACGACCGCCGCCACAACCGCGGCATACATCGCCTTCGCGAAATCGCGTGGAGGGAATCCGACGCGCGCCTCCTCCGCTCCCTTGACGACGGACTCGAAGCCGGTCATGAAATACGGAACGATCTGCGCCGCGAGGATGACGGACAGGATACCGCCGGCGAGACCCGGCCGCGAGAACAACGGCTGGAGGTTGGAGACGTCACCCCGTGCGAACCCCAGGCTGACGAAGACCGCGAACGCCGCCAGCAGTCCGAACGTCGTGAGATTCTGGAACTGGCCGCTCGGCCGGATGCCGCGCACGTTGACCCAGGCCACCAGGCCCGTGAGCAGCAGGCCCGCAGCCACCCTCGGCGCGAAGATCGTCTTGCCGGCAATCGTGTAGAGCGGGAACGTGTTGACCGCCGGGACAATCCGCCCGAGGAGGTTGCCGATCGCGACGGCCTCCCACGGGCACACGATGGCGTAGGCCAGGACCATCGTCCAGCCGGCCGCGAAAGAGAGGACAGGGGGGAACACACCCTCGGTGTAGGCCACTTCGGCGCCCGCATCGGGAATGCGCCGCACGAGGACGCCGTAGGTCGCGGCGACTGGCAGGAGGAGCAGGCCGCCGGCCAGGAACCCGAGCATGGCGGCGCCCGGCCCGCCTCGGCCGAGCCAGTCGTCGATCAAGACGAGCCAGCCGACACCGACCATCGAGCCGAAGCCAAATGTGAAGTACTCGACGATCGTCAGCCGCCGAAGGAGCGTGGGTGCAGTCGGCATCGTGGCGCGGGCGACTATCGCTTCTCCAGCAGGCCCTTCACGGCATCCTTGTGCACGAGGTAGCCGAGAACCTTCAGCTTCACGTAGTCCTCATGGAAGAAGTAGTAGCCGGGATGGTCGTTGTTCCAGGCGCTGCTCCACGAGTCCTTCACCAAGTACCAATCCTTGCCGTTCTTCTGCATCCAGCCGACGACGTGAAGGCCGTGGTCGTCGGTGGTGGTACCGTTGGCGAAGCGGAAGTGGCGCGCATTCGCATCGATGTAGGCGGACGGGATGTCCCAGGTCGGGACGACGGCGAGGCCGGGTGCGCCGATCGAATAGCCCGGTTCGGAGAAGTCGGCCGCGATCGCGATCGAGTAGCCCTGGCGGATTGCCTGCTTGAGCCCGGTCATGAACGTGTCGAGCGGGACGTTCAGATACTCCTTGCCGTGCCACCAGTTGTCGGGCACCTCGTACTCCACCGACTGGAAGTACGGCTTGTCGGTCATCGACAGCAGTTCCACGTAGTCGTCCAGGTTGATCCGAACCACCTGCTGGAGGTACTGCTGGGGCGTCAGCGACCGGCCATCCACCTCAACCGTCGAGGGCGGTACGCCGAGGTGCGAGTCGAGGATGGCGCGCACGGTCGCGAGAACCGCTTCTTCGTTCCACGCACCGGCGGACTTTACACCATCGAGGTAGGCCCTGAGCTCGGCGTACACGGTGGACTCGTGGTCGTAGTTCTTCGCGTCGCCCTTGAGCCCCGTGTAGACGGCCGCAGGCACCGCACCGTGCTTCCGCCACGCGCGAAGCACGGCGGCCGCTTGGGAACCCTCGCCGAACACCGACTTGCCGCGGCTCTGCACGAACCCGCGCGCCTTCTCGACGTACTCCCAGTAGATCGAGTGGACCACGGAGAAGCGCATCTCCCGTTTCGTGAGGCGGTAGACCTCCGACTCGAAGAAGGACGTCATGGAGAAGCACCAGCACATCCCGGAGAGCCCCTGGCACACCGAGGGCTGGTGCCACACGCTCGCGAACTCCGACACCGCCTTCGGAGCGTTGACGGCCGAGAAGTCGATCCACATCTGGTTCTTCTCGGGCACGCCAGCCGGCTTGCGAACCTCGCTCTTGATGGCGTCGAGCTTCGCGTCCTTCTTCGGCGCGAAGACGGCCTTGTCGCGCTGCTCCTGCGCCGCAACGGCAACCGTGGCGGCGACGCCGATGACGACCAGCCATGCGTGGACTCTCACGGTGAACCTCCGGTTGAAAGGGGCGTGGAGATTCTACAGGCGAGCGGAACAGTTCGTCGAGTCGCGCGCGAACGCCGTCCGTTTGTCGTAGGATGGACGAACGGGAGGCATCATGGCTACCGACGCCGGAGCGATCCTGAAGAACCTGCTCGGCTTCTACGACTTCGACGGCAAGACGATTGTGGCCGCCGGGGCGGGGGGCGGACAGTTGGCCGGCTACGCGTCTCGTGCGCGCCGTGTCGTGGCGGTCGATCCGGATGCACTCGCCATCGAACGCCTGGCCGAAGCGGCCGAGCGCCTGGGCATCGCCGATCGATTCGAGTACGTCACCGGAACGTTCGAGGCGTGCGATGTACGCGGCGATGTCGTCCTGTTCGAATTCTGCCTGCACGAGATGGCCGATCCCGCCGTCTCGCTCGCGCACGCTCTCAGCCTTGCGCCCGACATCGTCGTCGTCGACCACCTGGCCGGATCGGCGTGGGCCTACTGCGGCGACGAGGATGAGAAGGCAGCGAGAAGCTGGCGGGCCGTCGAGGCAATCGGCATCGCCGATCGGGCGGTCTTCGAGGCCGAACAACATTTCCGAGATTTCGAGGAGTTGAACAACCGGCTGCTCGGCCAGGGCGCGGAAAGCCTGCGCCGCATTCAGCCGTTCCGCGGCGACACGGACATCGTGATCCCGATGGTCTACGCCATCGTCCGCGTTCGGGGGGAGGCCGACGGAGGCTAGACCTCGGGCCTTCTCGCCTGCCGTCCGTCCCTGGAGAGCAGGGCGTCGGCCTCGGGTGGTCCCCAGGTGAACGCGGGATACTGGTGGAGCAGCGCCGAAGGTGACGCCGCGACGACGTCCAGAATGGGGGCAACGACTCGCCAGCCGGCTTCCACCATGTCAGCCCGGTGGAACAGCGTCGCGTCGCCGTTCATGCAGTCGTAGAGCAGCGTCTCGTAGCCGGTGTCAGGCGCGCTGGCGAAGTAGTCCGCGTAGCTGAACGCCATGTTGACCTCGCCGAGGCGCATCTGCGGACCGGGCACCTTGGCCTGGAACGCGAGGGCGATCCCTTCGTCCGGCTGGATCCGGATGACCAGTTGATTGGGATCGAAGCACTCCACCGGAGTGTCGCGAAACAGCTGTAGCGGCGGCCGACGGAACTGCACCGCGATTTCGGAGACACGCGTCGGGAGCCGTTTCCCGGTGCGCAGGTAGAACGGCACGTCCGCCCATCGCCAGTTGTCGATGAGCAGCTTGAGCGCCACGTAGGTTTCTGTCGTCGAGCCGGGCGCGACGCTCCGTTCGCCCCGATACCCGGGAACGGACTTTCCGCCGGTCTCGCCAGCCACGTACTGGCCCCGCACGGCGGTCGTCATCACCTCGTCTGGCGAGGAGAGGTGGATGGCGTGCAGCACCTTGACGCGTTCGTCGCGCACGTCGTCCGCCATGAAGGAGACGGGGGGTTCCATCGCGGTCAGCGCCAGCAACTGGAACATGTGGTTCTGTACCATGTCCCGGAGCGCGCCCGCTCCGTCGTAGTATCCGCCGCGGTCCTCGACGCCGACGGTTTCGGCGACGGTGATCTGGACGTGGTCCACGTAGCGTCTGTTCCAGATCGGCTCGAAGATGCCGTTCGCGAACCGGAACGCCATCAGGTTCTGGACCGTTTCCTTTCCCAGGTAGTGGTCGATGCGGTAGATCTGGTGCTCGGCGAGGTCGGAGCGCAACTGCCGGTTGAGGTCAATCGCGGAGGCCAGGTCATAGCCGAACGGCTTCTCGATGATCACGCGGCGCCACCGGTCGGGCTCTTCGTTCAGCAGGCCGACGGCGCCGAGGCGCAAGACGATGTCGGCCATCGCGCTCGGCGGCGTGGCGAGATAGAACAGGTAGCCCGGTGGCGGCGCTCCCGGCCTGTCGAGCGACTCCAGCCTGTCCGACAGGGACTCGTAGCTCGCGAGATCGTCGAGGGCCTCGCAGGCGTAGAACAGCCGGGGCCCGAACCGTTCCCATCGGACGGGATCCGGCGGAGCCGTCCCGAAGTCGCGGAGATCCTGGAGCACCTTCTCCCTGTACGCTTCGTCTGTCATCGGCTTGCGACCGACCGCCAGGACGTTGAATCGGTCGGGCAACACCTGCCGGCCGGCCAGGTTGTCGAGCGCCGGCAGCAGCTTCCGTTTGGCGAGATCGCCGGTGGCACCGAAGATCACGATCGTGCACGGGTTCGTGACGGGTGGCGCCGGCTCACTGGAGGCTTTCCCGCAGTTGGCGTTCACAGGCTTTTCTCCCTGGTTGGTTCTGTTGCGATCTGCGCGGGCGAGCGCGTCAGCGCTGACGCCGCCGCGCGGTCGGCCAGCCAGCTGATCCGACCGGTCGACTCCCGCAGACCCTGAATCGGGAAGCGTTCCGGTTGATGCGGACCTTCGAGCACGTCACGCAGCGTGGCGGCCTTCTCCGAACCCGCGATCAGCACGAGGGTGGTCGCCGCGCCGGTCAGCACCGGCAGCGACAGCGTGATCCGATAAGCGGCGAGTGTGCCCACCCACGGCGCAATGACCAGCCGCGTCCGCTCCGCCAGGGCGGGCGAGCCCGGAAAGAGCGACGCCGTGTGTCCATCGGACCCCATGCCCAGGAGCATCAGATCGAACGACGGGCGCTCGCCCTCGCCGAGATCGAACACCTCGCGAAGCGTCCGCTCGTACGCCCACGCAGCGGAGTCCGCATCCGCGTACTCGGCGGCGATCCGATGGATCTGCGCCGCGGGTATCGGAACGTGGCAGAGCAACGCCTCGGAGACCATCCGATAGTTGCTGTCAGGATGCGTCGGTGGAACGTGGCGCTCGTCGCCCCAGCACACGTGGACGCCCTGCCAGGGAACGGCATCTCGAAGCGTGGCCTCCTCCGCGAGCAGCCGGTAGAGGCGCTTCGGGGTCGAGCCGCCCGACAGCGCGATGACGAAGCGGCCGCGGCGCTCAACCGCCTCCTTCGCAAGACGCACCACCGCATCGGCCGCGGTTCGGGCGACATCCTCAGGGTTGTCGACGACGGTCAGCCCAGGTCGCATGACACCCAGCATACGTCCGTTGGCGTCCTCACGGGTGCGTGAACAGACGTCCCACACACGGTCCTGCGGTATCATCTACGGTCCAGTCTGATCGGAGTGAGGGCGTGCAACCATGAACACTCGTGTGAACGTTCTCTGTATCGGCGCGGGCTACGTCGGGGGACCGACGATGGCGGTGATTGCCGACCGATGTCCGCACGCCACGGTCAATGTCGTTGACATCAACCAGGCCCGCATCGCAGCCTGGCAGAGCGACGATCTTCCCATCTTCGAACCCGGCCTTCTCGAGGTGGTGAAGCGGGCTCGCGGCCGGAACCTCCACTTCTCGACCGACATCGAGGCGGGCATCGCCGCTGCCGACATCATCTTCGTCTCCGTGAACACGCCGACAAAGACCTTCGGTGAGGGAGCGGGACGGGCCGCGGACCTGCAGTACTGGGAGAAGACGGCCCGGCAGATCCTCGCGTGCGCCACGGGCAACAAGATCGTCGTCGAGAAATCGACGCTGCCGGTGAGGACTGCCGAGGCGATGGATCGGATCCTCAACAGCAACACCCGCGGCCTGCGGTTCGAGGTCGTGTCGAACCCGGAGTTTCTCGCGGAGGGCACGGCCATCTCTGATCTCGAGAAGCCGGACCGGGTCCTCATCGGATCGCACGACACGCCAGACGGGATTCGCGCGAGGCTTGCGGTGGCCGAGCTGTACGCGACGTGGGTCCCGCGCGAACGGATCATCGAGTCGAGCCTCTGGAGCGCCGAGCTGACGAAACTGGTGGCCAACGCCTTTTTAGCTCAGAGGATTTCGTCGATCAATTCAATCTCTGCGCTCTGCGAGGTGACTGAGGCGGACGTGGACGAGGTGGCGTACGCGGTTGGCGCCGACTCGCGCATCGGGCCCCGCTTTCTCAGGGCGAGCGTGGGCTTCGGCGGGTCCTGCTTCAAGAAGGACATCCTCAACCTCGTGTACATCGCGCAGAGCCACGGGCTGGATGAGGTGGCTCGGTACTGGGAAGCCGTCGTGCAGATGAACGAGTGGCAGGAGGCCCGCTTCGTCCGCCGGATGCTCGTCAGCATGTTCAACACCGTGGCCGGCAAGCGGATCGCGCTCTTCGGCTTCGCGTTCAAGGCGGAGACCGGAGATACGCGCGAATCGCCCGCCCTGGCCGTCACGCGGCAACTCGCGGAGGAGCGCGCGTACCTGGTGATCACCGATCCCAAGGCGCTCGACAATGCACGCGTGGATACGGCGGGCCTGGCGTGTGCGATCGAGTTCGAGCCGGACCCCTACCTGGCGGCCCGCGGTGCGCACGCGATCGCGGTGCTGACCGAATGGACGCTGTACCGGACGCTCGACTGGGAGCGGCTGCTCGCGTCGATGGAGCGCCCGGCGTTCGTGTTCGACGGCCGCAACATCCTCGATCACCAGCGCCTGTTCGATCTCGGGTTCAATGTCTTCGCCATTGGCAAGCGCCCGCTTCGACACGTGTGAGCCGTGCGGGCCGACGCGGGGGTGGAGCCTGGCCGTCGATGGGCGCGCCCTGGCAGATGAGCGTCCGGATGTCGCGACAGACCGTCCGCACCGACACCAACACCGACACCAACCGCCGCGCCAACGAACGAGGGTCGGTGTTTCCCGGCGCCGCGACCGGTTCGACGGTTCGAGTGTGCAGCCGGTGGAGCGACCGTGGACGAGAAGTGCCTCTGAGGCGCGGAAGCGCCCCAGAGGCCCGCTGGCAGGTGGATCGACGAGCGAACGCTAGAACGTCATGCGGACGCCGACCCGCATGATGCGCGGCTGGAGGATCTCCATGACCGCGGTATACCCGGTCGCGCCGGTGGCTCCCCTGTCGTACTGGCGGCCGAGGGGCGTTGCCGAATTGAACAGGTTGAAGATGTCGAGGTCCGCGTTCATCGACACCGGCCCGAACCTGAACGTCTTGCCGATACGCACATCGAGCGTGGACATCGCCGGCAGCCGATCCTGCACGAAGTCCGACACCAGCAACACGCGCTTCCGGTCGGTGAACGCGTCGCCCGTGCTGATCTCCTGGTACCACGGCATCGGGTAGCCCTGTCGCACCAGGAAGCTCGCGCCGAGGTCGATGCCGTATGGCGCCTGGTAGGCACCGTTCGCGATGAACTGGTACTTCGGCTGGACCATGTAGATGCCGCTCTTGCCCGAACCGCCCGCGGCCGACACGACGGCGCCGCCGTCAATCAGCGGTCCGATGGTACCGGCCTGGGTCTGGTTCCAGCTTCCGGCGATGTGGGTGGGATCGATGATCGACTTCGACGGATCGGTGAAGTACTCGCGCCAGTCGTTGGTCGAGAAGCCGAAGCGAGCCATCCAGCGTTTGGACATTCGCTTGGTGGCGCTGACCTCGAAACCCATGTATCGCTGGTGGTATCCCTGGCGCGTCTGATACTCGGTGCCCCCGGCGGGATTCCGCTCGACGGCAGCGTCGGAGACGACGTAGTACGGCGCGCTGTACGAGCCACCGGTCGTCCCGTCGAACCCGGTCGGCAGCGTCCCGGTGAGCGTCCCGCCCAGCACGAAGTCCTTGCTCGTCGTCCCGATGAGTGGACGCCAGTTGAAGTCGTAGGAGTACCGATAGGTGAACGAGGCGCTGACGCCGAAGTTCGGCATCAGTTCGTGGTCCACGCCGACGATGAGCTCGTGGGTCTTCGGCGCGGAGTAGCTCCCGACCTGGTTGATCGCGGTCAGGGTCTTGGGATTCGCCGGATCGAACCCGCTGTAGCTGATGATGCGCGACCGGTCGAGCTCGCCCGGATCGGCCACGCGGTTGCCGTTTGTGTCCACGGCATTGAAGACAGCATACCGGTACTGCGCCAGCGACATGAACGTCGCCGCCGAGCTGCCGAGCTGTGACGTGAACATCGCGTACGTCCCGCGCAACTGGGTCTTTCGCGCCTCGTCCAGCGAGTACGTGACGCCGATGCGGGGCTGGATCGCGCTCTGCTTCAGCACGTCGTCCATGCCTGGCGCGACGATCTCCGGGAACAGGTTCTCGAACCCCGCGAGCGCCGGCTCGACCGACGGCAGGATCGATGCGGATTGCCGATCGTAGCGCACGCCGGCGTTGATGGTGGCCCGCTTCAGCGTAATCGTGTCGCCAACGTAGAAGTTCATGTACTTCGAGCTGCCGTCGGCAACGTAGTCGGCGGTGACCTGCGCGCGGATGTTCGGATAGGTCCGCCACCGGCTGATGATTCGGCTGCCCGGCCACTGCGACACCGAGTGCACCTCGGTCTTCCGCCAGGTGAATCCGAACTTCAGTTCGTGGTTCCCCTTGAAATAGTTGCCATCCACCACCACCGAGTCCTGCGGTCGCTTGGTGGAGTAGTAGTAGTACGACCCGTGCCACACCCGGGCATCGTCCCGGTACGCATTCGCGTTCAGTCCACCTTCAGGCGTGAAGGTGAAGGGGCTGTCGACGTATGCGAAGCGGCCAATCAGGAACAGGTTGCTGCCGACCACGTAGTTCAGTTCGCCCTTGTAGAACTTGCTGGGGCCGTCCTGGTCGAACGTCGTTTCCTGCGTCCGGGTCGTGCTGGCGTCACGGCCGAACTTCTGCTTGTTGGCCGAGTAGTAGGTGAACGAACCTCGGAGCGCCCTGGACATCTGCCCCTGGGTCTTCAGAGAGGTGTTCTTGAGCAGCGTCCGGTCGTGCACACCCGCCAGCTTGAGGACTCGGATGTCCTGCTTCCCGTAGGCCGCCCAGAACCACCAACGGTCCTTCAGGACGGGTCCACCGAGGTCGCCGCCCCAGTCCGTCAACTGCTCGGTCCGGTCGCCCTTGCCCGTCCTCCCGGCCAGGTACTGCAGGTCCGACGGAAGGTTCGTGCTCTGCATCCCCTCGTTCTCGAACAGGCCTCGCCCGCCTCCGTGGAAGGCGTTGGTGCCGGACTTCAGCATCATGTTCATCTGGATGCCGCCGGTCGCGCTCTTCGGATCGGAGCCGCCCGTCACGACGCTCATCTCCTGGAACATGTCGAAGTCATAGTAGAAGGGCGACGACAACGACGACATGTCCGTGATCGGCATGCCGTCCACGTTCCAGGTGGTGTCGTTGCTGCCGGAGCCCTTGCCCATGAAGCCGGCCTGCTGGCCCGACTCCGACCCGCCGACGTTGACGCGGTCCATCACGATGCCCGGCGCGGACTGCATGACCACCCAGGGATCGCGCGCGGTCGGCACCTTCTGGAGTTCATCGAGTGACACCGTGACAGCCGTCGTCTGCTTCTTGTTGTCGAGAACTGGCACCTCGCCGGTGACCGTCACGTTCTCGGTGGTTCCCGTCAACCCGAGCTTGATCGCCAGCGGGACGGAGACGCCAGCCGACACAGGGATGTTCCTGTTCTGCCAGTCCTTGAACCCGGCGAGTGTCGCCTTCATCCCGTAGGTGCCGACAGTCAAGTTGAGGAAGTGGGCCTCGCCACGAGCGTCGGTCGTAGCCGTCTGGTTGATGGGGCCTGTGAGTTCGACGAGGACTCCCGGCACGCGGCCACCGGTCGAATCCTCGATGGCCACGTCGATGCGACCGGTTGACGTCTGCGCCGACGCCCCCGCCGCGATGCCGACGATGGCGGCCATCGCGGTAGCGAGCGCCAGTGGGCGGACAAGAGAAAGAAACATACCTGATCCCTCCAGCAGAGCGTGTGAACCATCCGCGAACGCGCGGTGGAATCGTCCGATCGATCTTAGGAATCCAGCGGTGGAAGGTCTTTCCGGAAGCGATCGGTTTTCGCTCGATAGATCAGTGAGGCGACAGGGAGGATGGGAATTCAGGCGATCCATGATTCTGGATGGCGTCGATCTCCATCTATTCGGATCCGATCCAGCAGACGATCAGTGCAGAGACTCCAAGGCCGCCGCCGCCGCCACTTCGGGCCCGTGCCCCTGGACGACGGATACACCGGGGGGCAGCGCTCGCAGTAGATTCCGAACCAGCTCCGACGGCGCACGCGGAGAACCATCGCCACCTGGCGCCCAGACGTCTCCCACGAAGAGCACGCCCGACATCGCGAAGTAGACGAGCAGGTCCGAGCTGCTGTGGAGGCCAAAGCAGGGAAACAGCCAGATCTGCTCTCCGTCGAACGGCAGCAGGTAGCCCCACAGGCGGCCTTTCCCCCGCCGGGCATCTCCCGGGAATTCCCGGCGTTGGACGATGCCCGCCGACGCGAGATAGGGAAGGCGGGGCCCGCGAACGATGATGGTGTCGGCGGCCGCCAGGACGTTCGCCTCGGTGTGGCCGGGATGATCATGGGTATTGATCACGACGCGCGGCTGCCCATATCCGCGCTCCCGAAGCCACGCGGCGAGCGGATGAAGCGTGCGCAGCCACCCGGGGTCCACCAGCAGCGGGTCTCCTGCGCTGACGCAGACGCCGATGCTCGTACGGTTCGAGTACGGAAACACGACACGATGAACGAAGGGGGGAAAGGTGCTCACCGACGGCGGCTGCACCTCGGTCGTCGGCGCGCGACGCGCCGCAAGGCGTCGCGCCACGTCGGCGTGGCCATAGGCGACCGCAAGGTCCAGCGGTGAATCGCCGTTTGCGTCGAGCGCGTCGAGCCTCGCCCCCGCCTGGATGAGCTCTTCGGCGACGTCTGGGGCCCCGTATTGTGCGGCTTCGTGAAGGGCGTTTCTCGAGCGACGGTTCAGACGGTTCGGATTGGCTCCCGCCGCGAGCACAACCGCCGCAACCGATACCTCGCCGAGGCGCGCCGCATAGTGCAATGCCGTTCCGGCCGGACCGATGATCGCGTCGGGATCCGCTCCTTCGTCGAGCAGCCGGCGCGTGGTTTCCGGAAAACGACAGACCACGGCATCGAGCAGCGCGAGGCGCGCACCCTTCCGCCGAAGCAGGCGCACGACTTCCGTTCGACCGCGGAGCGCCGCGATTTGAAGCGGAGTCCGATGGCGACGATCGGTGGCGAGGAGGTTCGCGCCGTGGCGCAACATCGTCGCGACCACAGCAAGATCGCCATGGCGTGCGGCCAGGTGCAGGGGAGAGTCGCCCTCATCGTCCTGCACGTTCACGCCGGCGCCGCGCTGAAGCAGGAACTGCAGGAGTCGGCGGTTCCCGGTCGCGAGCGCGACATGAACCAGCGTCCGACCGAAGGGGTCTCGCAGGTTGAGGGAGTCGGGCCGGTCCTCGACCAGGCGCACGACCCGCTCGGCATCTCCTCGAAGTGCGGCGGCAAACACCTGCGGCACAGTCCGTTGGCGGTGAAACCACCCGGGTGCCGGGACAGCCTGTTCGTGCGCGCCATCAAGCATAAGATCCTCTCCTTGCGGATTAGACGAAACCCGGGCGAGGAAGACCTTACGTTCTGGTTCGATTTGCGCGATAAGTGCACCGGGTGTGGGCACTCGTGCGTCCGGAGGAAATTCGAAGGTTACGCGAAGAGCGGGCGCCCGCGTCGCGCCGAGGGGTCCTCAGTACAGCAAAGGAATGAGTCTCCGCACGCGCCTTTGATAGGTGCGGTAACCCGGGAACCTGTCTGCCAACCACCTCTCCTCACGGCGTGACTTCAGATCGAGGAACACGAAGAGCACGACCGCGTACCCCACCGTCAGCCAACTGCCAACATACAGCGCCCAGCCGAGGGCGAGGACCATCCCTCCGAAGTACATCGGATGGCGAACAAGCGCGTAGGGGCCGGTATCGATGAGCGTCGCACCGTCCTTCGGGTAGGGCAACGGCGTCAAGCCTGGGCCCAGCCTGATGATGCCCGCGATGAGGAACCCGGTCCCGGCAATCATCAGGACGAGACCCAGCGTGCCGCAGGCGCGCGGGAAGGGAAACATCGGCAGGGCTCGGTCGGCAAGCGTGCGGGGTCCGAAGAAGACCAGCGCGATCAGGGCGACCTGGACCACGACAAGCCATTCGCCGCGGGCTCCCTGCCACCAGCGTTCGTGATTGTCAGCCATCAGCGTGAGCCCTTCGCAATCTGGACACGGATCTTCTACACCTCGCCGTGTCGCTGGTCAACAGGCGGAGACAGATCGTCAGGATGATCCTGCGCGCGGGCGTCGCGCTGGCCGGCGCCGCACACGCACCGCCGACGCCGCATCGACCTGGCCCTGTCCTCGGTGTTCGCGGTATGCTTCGCGCGCCACGAGAACGCTCTGCCTTTTCGCGCCGATCGGAGGTTCGCCATGCGGGTTCGCCATCTCGTCACCGTCTTCCTCGCAGTCCTGGTCTGCACGGTCACGGCAGCCGGCCCCCGTCCGCTGAAGGTCCTTGTCCTGTGCGACATGGAAGGCGTGTCGGAAGCCACCAGCCTCGCGCACACCAACTACAACACGCCCGAGTATCAGGAGGCGCGAATCTCTCTCACAGCCGATGTCAACGCGGCGATTGCCGGCCTGAAGGCCGCCGGCGTCGGCGAGATCGTCGTCGTCGACGGCCATGGATCGGGCAACACCGTCGAGCCGGACGTGTTCGAGAACAAGCTGGTTGCGCCAGCCAGGATGATCTCGAGGAACGCACCGTTCGACATCTACATGGACAGCTACGATCACTCGGTCGACGCCGTCGTGGCGATCGCCATGCACGCCGGCGCCGGTAACCGGTCGGGCTTCCTGTCCCACACGTACAGCGGCGTGGCGGTGGACTATCGGGTGAACGGTGCGCCGTTCAACGAAACGATGATCCTTGCCATGGGTGCTGCGCGGCTGAAGATCCCGATCGTGGCCGTGAGCGGCGACGACCAACTCGAAAGGGAGCTGCGACGGAACCTGCCGTGGGTCCAGTACGCCATGGTCAAGCACGCCGTCGACCGCACCAGGGCCGAACCGCTGGCCCGCGATGAGATCGACCGGCGCATCACCGCCGCCGCCCGCGCTGGCATCGAGAAGCTCGATGCGGCGCGCCTCCCCGACGTGGGTGGGCCGTATCGATTCGCCTTGACCTTCCGAGACGAAGCCGAGACCACCAACGCCGCACTCTTCCCCGGCGCCGACACCGCGCTCAACGCACGAACCGTGCAGGTGCGTGCGAACGACTTCGAGGAAGGTTATCGCAAGAGCCTGCGCCTGCTCGGTCTCGCTGGTGCCGCGGCGCGCGAGACGGCGCTGCAGGCCGTGATGGCAACGGCACCGGATGCGGCCGCGTGGCGGGCTCGAATCGGTGAGTGGAACGGCGAACGCTTCCTGGATCGCGTCTCGCCGCCCGTCGCCTCCGCGCCGACCGGAAAGCCCCGCTATTGGGGCGCGCGGTAAGCGAGCGAGCCGGCGTGGTATGCTGCGAAACGCTCGCCATCCACCTGCATTCGGAGGTCTACCGTGCTGCTGCGTCGACCGTCACCCTGGGCGCTGCTCCTCGCCCTGTTCCCGTGTCTGGTACTCGCGCAGTCGTCCGGACGACACTCCGCGGCACCAGCGAAGGCCCCCGCCGCCGTCACGGCGCCGGTGGCCGCACTGACGTCACCGCCGTCCTTGTCCGATCGGTTCCCCGGCCTCGAGTTTCGGAGCATTGGTCCGTTCCGCGGCGGCCGGTCCGTGGCCGTGACGGGCGTTCGTGGCCAGCCCCTGGTCTACTACTTTGGAGCCACCGGAGGCGGTGTCTGGAAGACGACCGACGGTGGTGCTTCGTGGCAGAACGTGTCCGACAAGTTCTTCAAGACCAGTTCGATCGGCGCCGTGGCCGTGGCCGACTCCGACGCCAACGTCGTCTACGTCGGGACCGGAGAGACCGCGATTCGCGGCAGCACGAGCTCGCACGGCGACGGTGTCTACCGGTCCACGGATGGCGGCGCGACGTGGACGAACGTCGGTTTGTCCGACACGCGGCAGATTGCCCGCATCCGGATCGATCCCCGGAACCCTGACATCGCATTTGTCGCGTCCCAGGGCCATATCTGGGGCCCCAACGACGCGCGCGGCGTCTACCGCACGCTCGACGGCGGGAAGACCTGGAAGCACGTTCTCTACGTCGACGACAAGACCGGCGCGTCCGATCTGGCGATGGATCCGACGAACCCGCGCATCCTGTATGCCGCGTTCTGGCAGGTCTACCGCAAGGCGTGGACGCTGCAGAGCGGCGGGCCGGGAGGCGGGCTCTACAAGTCGATCGACGGGGGCGACACCTGGAAGAAGCTGGCCGACGGCCTCCCGGAAGGTATGGTCGGCAAGTGCACCGTCACGGTGTCTGCGGCCAGGCCGTCCAGGATCTGGGCAATGGTCGAGGCCGAGAAGGGTGGCTTGTACCGGAGCGACAACGGCGGCGAGAAGTGGTTGCTCGTCAACGCCTCCCACCGAGTACGCCAGCGGGCGTGGTACTACTCGGGCGTCTATGCCGATCCTCGCAACGACGAGATCGTCTACGCGCCCAACATCTCCTTCCTGAAGTCAATCGACGGTGGCAAGTCCTTCTCGAGCATCCGCGTCCGCCATGGCGACACGCACGATCTCTGGATCGATCCCGACAATCCCTCCCGGATGATCCTCGGCGACGATGGCGGTGCGGAAGTGACGTTCAACGGCGGGCAGAGCTGGTCATCGGAGGACAACCAGCCGACCGCGCAGATCTACCGCGTGACCACTGACACGAGATTCCCGTACTGGATCTACGGCTCGCAGCAGGACAACACCAGTATCGCGATTCCGAGCGGCGTGCGCGGCGCGGGCATCGTCCGGACCGACTGGTACGACGTGGCAGGCGGCGAATCGGGTTGGATCGCCCCCGACCCGCGCAATGCGGACATCGTCTTCGCGGGCGGGTACGGTGGATCGATCACACGCTACGACCGCCGCTCGGGAGAAGCGCGGGAAATCGTCGCGTGGCCGCAGGTCATCGACGGCCGCGCGGCGCGCGACCTGAAATACCGATTCCAGTGGACGGCGCCGATCCTCCTGTCCCCGCACGACCCGGACACGCTGTACCACGCAGCTCAGGTACTCCTGAAGACGCGAGATGGCGGACAGACGTGGCAGGAGATCAGTCCAGACCTCACCCGCAACGACCGTGCAAAGCAGGACTACAGCGGCGGCCCCATCTCACACGAGTTCACGGGGGTCGAAACCTACGACACCATCTTCTACGTGGTGGAGTCACCGCACGAAGCGGGCACCATCTGGGTGGGAACAGACGACGGGTTGGTGCAGATCACGCGCGACGGGGGGAAGACCTGGCAGAACGTGACGCCGCCGGGCATTCCCGAGTGGATCCGTATCAACGCGATCGAGGTGTCGCCACACCACAAGGCGACCGCCTACGTCGCCGCGATGATGAACCAGCACGACGACCTCCGCCCCTACATCTACAAGACCACCGACTACGGCAAGACCTGGACGAAGATCGTCACCGGCATTCCCGACACGACGTTCGCACGCGTCGTGCGCGAAGACACCGAACGGGCCGGGCTCCTCTACGCCGGGACCGAGACCGGCCTCTACATCTCGTTCGACGGCGGCGCCAATTGGCAGCCGTTCCAGCGCAACCTGCCTGTCGTGCCGATCACCGACATGACGGTCAAGCACGAGGACCTGGTCGTGGCCACGGAAGGCCGCTCGTTCTGGATCCTCGACGACGTGACGCCGCTCCGCCAGTGGAAGACCGAGATCGGGCAGTCGCCGGCATACCTGTTCGCACCTCGTCCCAGCCATCGTCTGCCTGGCGAGCCCTCGCCACGGCCCGACGTGGGCAAGAACCGGCCGAACGGCGTCATCGTGAACTTCTGGCTGAAGGAGAAACAGAAGAGCGATGTCCCGGTCACGCTCGAATTCCTGGAGGGATCGACCGTGCTTCGCACGGTCTCCAGCATCGCCAAGCCGGTGGACGATGAACTGGCGGAGAAGGGAGATGAGGACGAGGAGGGAGAGAAGCCGCTCGAACCGGTGGCCGGGGTGAATCGGTACGTCTGGAACCTGCGGCAGACCGTGCCGAACCTCCTCATGCCGCGATACACGTTTGGCGATTTCCCGCCGCAGGGCATCCGGGTGACGCCCGGCCGCTACAGCGTCCGGTTCAAGGCCGGCGCGCAGTCGTTCGACGCGCCGTTCGAGGTGCGTTCGAATCCGGCGGTCAACGTGCCGGTTTCGGATCTCGAGGCCCAGGCCGCCCTGCTGCGCGCCATTCGCGACGACCTCATGACCGTTCACGGCGCGGTCCGCCGGATCAAGGATGTCAGGCTGCAGGTGGCCGGGCTGTTGAGGCGCGCAGACGCGATCGGCAGGGGGCAAGGGCTCAAAGCCAGGGCTGAAGCGCTAAACGAGAAGCTGTCCGCCATCGCGGACGCGCTCTACAACCCGAACCTGAAGACCAGCCAGGACTCGCTGAACTACCTGCCGAAGCTCGATTTCCAGTTCGCCGGGCTCGCGGGCGTCGCGGACACAGCCGACGCCAAGCCGACAGCGGGCGAAATGGCTCGCTACACCGAGTTGAAGGGGCAACTCACCGAACTGCTCGGGCGGCTCCAGACGGTGCAGGACGCGGACTTGAAGGACTTCAACAAGGCGGTGGCGGATGCCGGCGTGCCGCCTGTCGTCCTGATGCCCTTCGACAAGAAGGACTGACGGCCCCTCGCAGACATCCTGCCGAAGTCGGATACGATTGTAGGTGTGGTCACCGACAGTTGAAGACGACGGGCCCGGCGGAGCTTTGCCGGCCAGCGGCATGAGCAACAACAAGGAGCAGTGACGATGAACAAGGTCATTGGATACGCGGCGCAGAGTGCCACGGCACCGCTCGAGTCGTATGGTTTCGAACGCCGCGAACCTGGAGCGGGAGATGTGCAGATTGCCATCCAGTTCTGCGGCGTCTGCCATTCGGATCTGCACACGGTCCGCAATGAATGGATGAACACGACATATCCGGTCGTCCCGGGTCACGAGATCGTGGGCCGCGTCAGTCGTGTCGGCGGCGGTGTGAAGAGATTCAAGGTCGGGGATCAGGTCGGGGTGGGCTGCATGGTGGACTCATGTCGAACCTGTCAGGACTGCCGGGAAGGACTCGAGCAGTACTGTCAGAACGGGCTCATTCTCACCTACAACAGCCCGGACAAGCACACGGGTGGCGTGACATACGGCGGCTACTCGAGCGACATCGTCGTGGACGAGCACTTCGTGTTGCGCGTGTCCGAGAGGCTGCCCCTCCCCAACGTGGCGCCACTGCTCTGCGCAGGAATCACCACCTACTCGCCGCTGCGCCACTGGAACGTGAACGCCGGGAAGAAGGTGGGCATTGTCGGCCTCGGCGGACTCGGTCACATGGGGCTGAAGTTCGCGCATGCGTTCGGCGCCCACGTCGTGCTGTTCACGACCTCTCCGAGCAAGACGGCGGATGCACTCCGGCTGGGTGCCGACCAGGTCGTGCTCTCGACGAACAGCGGTGACATGAAGCTCCACGCCGGCAGCTTCGACTTCATCCTGGACACCGTGGCAGCCCCGCACGATCTCGATGCCTTCACCGCGCTCCTCAAGCGCGATGCGACGTTGTGTCTGGTGGGCGCGCCTGCACAACCGCATCCATCGCCCGCGGTCTTCAACCTGATCTTCCGACGCCGGCAACTGGCCGGGTCGTTGATTGGCGGAATTCGCGAGACACAGGAGATGCTCGATTTCTGCGCCGAGCATGGCATCACGTCGGATGTGGAGGTGATTCCGATCCAGGCCATCAACGAGGCCTACGAGCGCATGCTGAAGAGCGATGTGAAATACCGCTTCGTGATCGACCTCTCGACGTTGCGCTAGCGCGAGAGTCCCTGGCCGGCGGTCCGCGAACCGGATTACCAACCGTTCCGGACCGCCCACCAGAGCACAACGCCGATGACGGCTCCTGTGGCAAGCAGCGAGACGAGATCGGTTGTGAAGTACGGATACACCATCAGCAGAAGCCCCGCGACCAGGTGCGGCCATCGTCTCTGCTTCCTGCCGTACACGAACAGTACGAATCCGACCCCACCCGGAATGAGCGATACGAACAGCCACGTCGGATCAAACGACATGTGTCACGACCGGAATTGGCGCCACTGATCTGACGAACCGGGCGGCAACGTCGCCTCTGTCAGCGCCAACGTTCCGACTCGGGATCGAACGGCTCGTCCTTCCTTGACGCTGCGAACACCGGAAGGCCGCTCTGCACGGACTTGTCGGATTTCTACTATGCCCCGTCCCAGCAAAACCCGTCGGCCTCGAACATCGGCGCGAATGGGGAGACGAACGCGGTGTCGTTTGCGGGGCTCGAAGCGGGCACGCTCCTTGCGACCCGGTTCACGGTCCTGAGCGGTCTGGCGGGGCCGAGCAGCGGGGTGTTCGACTGAGGTCTGCCGTCCTTCGGCGGTCGCAACACCTTGCGGCCATCGGGTCCGAGAGCACTCCTGCCGGCTCGGGCACGCACTGGGCATACTGGCCGCCCCGCCTTATTTCCAGCCGGTCGATCTGCGCGTGAAGCGCGCGGGCAAGGCCGGCTTCGCCTCCGGCGCAGGCTCCGGCTCACCTGACGCGGCGGCGATCTCCTGCTCGAGGTCGTCGGCGTTCGGCAAGCCGGCGAGCTGGTCCACGAACATCAACGAATGTTGCGAAGGGATCTCGAATTTCTTCCCGCACGCCTTGCAGGTGACATCGTCGTCGAGCCGAAGCAGGTAGTCGCGCATCTTCGCGAACTTGGCCCGATCGGCCTCGTCAGCCCCCGGCGGCAGGTTCGCTTTCCTGGATCGCCGAACCCACCGAATGCTGTACTCGGCGGGCCGCCGGCACTTCGGGCACTGATACCGGGCTTGTCGAGTCTCCGGCTTCTCTGAGAAGAAGGCGCGTTCGTCCATGGCCATACGCCTATGTTAGCAACGAACGGCCTCGAACGCGGCGACGAACGTCACGATGGCGGCAAGGACGGCGGCATCGACGGCGAGCTCGTTTCGTTCGTCCTGGCGCCTACCGGCGTCGTGGCCGGATGTCCGGCCCAAAAAGAGGGGGTCGTGCTCGATGGCCCGGCGGCGGGCTCACCAGCGCGTCAGCCCTTGACCCCAAACCCTTTCTTCAACAACAACTCGCGAAGCCGATCGCGAAGATCGCCTTGGAGTTCAATCGCGTTGTCTCTGACCGTGCCTCCCGCTCCGCAAGCCCGCTTCAGTTCCTGGCACAGGTCCTTGAGGAAGGCGGCGTTAGCCGGCAGGTCGTACACGACGCTGACGGTCTTTCCACCGCGCCCCGCCTTCTCGACGCGCAGCTTCGCGACGACGCGGACCGGCACCGGTTCGTGTGGGTGGCGTGCGCCGCACCGGCAGTCGCGAGGCGGGAGGCCGCAGCCTGGACACACTCTGCCCGTATCGGTGGAGTAGACGAGCCGGCTGTTGTTGCGTGCGGCCATGGCGCGATCATGCGCGAAGTGCCGCGCCCGCCTCGCCGAGAAGCCGCGCCGCGTTGCCGCCGAGGATGCCGGCCTTTGCCGATTCGTCGATCTCCAGCGCGCGAAGGCTCGAGAGCATCTTGGGGATGCTGCCGATCTGGTGCGGATAGTCGCTGCCGGCCATCACGTGATCGGCCCCGGCAAAGGCGATGGCCAGCTTCAGCGCATTCGCGTCGAAGTTGACCGTGTCGTAGTAGAAGCGCCTCAGGTGTTCGCCCGGCGGGCGCGTGATGTGCTCGCGGCACTCCTTGAACGCGAAGAACCCGCGGTCGAGCCGCTCGGCCAGATACGGGATCGCCCCTCCGAGGTGTCCGAGCACCCATCTGATGCGGGGGAATCGCTCGGTGACGCCCGCGAACACGAGGTGCGCGGCCGCGAGCGTCGTGTCCATCAGGAAGCCGACGAGCGGCATCAGCCAGTACTCCGTCATGGCCTCCACGCTCACCGGGTGGTTCGGGTGAATGTAGAGGACGGCACCCAGTTCGTTGGCCTTCTCATAGACCGGCCAGAACCGGCGGTCGGCGAGCGCGACGCCGTTGATGTTGCTGAAAACCATCGCCCCCGGCAGCCGCAGCGTCGTCATGGCTCGATCCAATTCGCGGGCCGCTGCTGCGGGATCGTTGAGCGGCAGCGTGGCCAGCGCCGCAAAACGGTGGCCGCGCGTCGCGACGACCTCCGCGAACTCGTCGTTGACGAGACGCGCGAGATCGGCCGCGCGCTGCGGCGTCTCCACGTGCGTGCCGGGCGTGGTCAGCGTCAACACCTGCCGATCGACGCCCAGGTCGGCCAGCACCCGTTCCCTGAAGTCGATGTCGCGGTGCCCTGGCACGACGATGTTGTAGTCGCCGGGGTAGTACAAGAGCGGATTGCCGTCAGCATCGACACCGACCGTCACGTTGGTGCCCGTCGTCCGGAGCGCATCCAGGTACGCGGGCGGATAGTAGTGGTTGTGAAAATCGACAATCGGCATGCGAGCGTCTCCGTGTTCCCTTCTGCGTGTTGTGGTCATGCGTCCCGGCGCCTGCGGGCGGCGTCTTCGCTTGGAGCCTGGCGCCGCCTGCCAAGATAGTACGCCGGAAGCCCGGCGCCGACCAGGAGGAGGCCGATCAGGGCCTCTGGTGGATCCGAGACGAGCTGGCTGACGGCGATCGCGATGGCCACGACGGCAAACAGCGCGGGCACCGCCGGGTATCCCGGCATGCGGTACGCCGGCGCGTACCCCGGCCGGCGCCGCGCGGCCGCCAGCCCGACGGCCAGCGCCGCGAAGAAGATCCACTCGGTGTAGACCACGCGTGTGAACAGGACGCGATACGTGCCGGTGGCCACGAGCACCGACGACCAGGCGGCCTGGATCGCAATGGCCCGGTACGGGGTCTGGAATCGAGGGTGGACGGCACCGAGCCACCCGAACCAGCGATGGTCCCCGGCCATCGAGAAGTACACCCGCGGGCCCAGCAAGACGATGCCGCTGAGGGCGCCGAAGGTCGAGAAGACGACGAGCGCCGCGATGATGGCGCCGCCGCCGGACCCGAGCACGGCGTCAGCCGCGTCGGCGGCAACGCGCGACGACGCGATCACCGTGTCGAGCGGCAGCACATAGAAGTACACGACGTTCAGCATCACGTAACAGGCCGTGACGATCGCCGTGCCTGCCATCAGGGCCCTCGGGATGGTGCGGCGCGCCTGGACCGTCTCGCCGGCAGCATAGGTCACCATGTGCCAGCCACCGAACGCGAAGAGCCCCGCCGCGACCGCCGCGGGAAACCGGCTCAGCAGGGCTGCCTCCGTGCGATCTCCGACGAAGTGGGGCAGGTGCCAGCCCGCCACGAACCCGGTCACGATCAACACCGCAACCGCGAGCAGCTTGCCGATCGTGAACGTCGCCTGCACGCGGCTCCCGAACCGCACGCCGAGGTAGTTGACGGCCGACAGGAGGAGGATGACGGCGATCGCCATCCCGCGCTGCCCGGTGGCGGAGAGCGGTACCAGGTAGGCGGTATACCGGGCGCAGATGACCGCGATCGCGGCGATGATGCCGGAGTGCATGCTCCAGAACATCGCCCAGGCCCACAGGAAGCCGGCCGCGGGCGACACGGTCTCGCTGAGATACACGTAGACCCCGCCGGTCCGGGGATAGGCCGACGCCAGCTCGGCGCAGATGAGCGAGCCGACCACGGTCAGGAGACCTGCGACGGTCCACGCCAGCAGGAGACCCGGGATCGATGGCAGCGCGCTACTCATCTCCGACGGCTGGACGAAGATGGACGCTCCGATGATCGTACCCACGACCATCGCGGTCGTGTGGGAGAGCCGGAGGGTCTGTCGGAGGTCAGGGCCGCCGGACGTGTGCGGCGTCGGCATGGAGGCGGAATCGTATCACGAGAGGCGGGCGGCTCGCGCACGCGACGCCAGATAGCCGAGCGAGATGATGCCGAGCCACACCCCGCCGGCCGCCCACGCGACGCCGAGGCCGACGAAGAAGCAATCCACCAGCACCAGCACGAGCGCGACGATCCCGAGGATCGGCAGCCATGGGTAGAAGGGCACGCGGACCCTGCCGGGCGGCAGCCCCAGCCTCGCTCTCGTCCGCCTGAAGGCCAGCAGCGTCACGAGCACCACGATCCACACGAGGATGCCGCCGAAGATCGCGATGCCGAACAGCCACTGGTAGGCCGAACTGGCGTACTCGACCGACAGCACGGCGGCGAGCGCCAGGCCGATCGTCGACGTCAGGATCGCGTTTCGCGGCGAGCCCTGCGGGGACAAGCGGCCGAACGCCGCCGGCGCGAAGCCGCTCCTGGCGAGCGAGAACAGCATCCGACCCGTGAGGTACAGGTTCGTGTTCATCGACGACAGGGCCGCCGTCAGGACGACGAAGTTCATCAGGCCTGCGGCGAAGGGCACGCCGAGAGTTCGGAAGACCGTGACGAACGGACTCTCCGCCAGGCCGGCCCGCTGCCACGGCACGATTGCCACGACCAGGGCGATCGCCACGATGTAGAACAGACCCAGGCGGAAGACCATGCTCCGCAGGGCGCGCGGCACTTCCCGCTCGGGCTCCAGCGCTTCGCCGGCCGTCACGGCGATGATCTCGATGCCGTAGAACGAGAAGACGACAACGAGCATCGCCTTCATGACGCCCGTCAGCCCGTGCGGCAGGAACCCGCCGGTTGCCGGGTTCAACAGGTTCCCGAGGCCGACGGGCGCAACCACCCCGAACCCGGTGAAGACGTACCCGACGCCCAGCACGACGAAGATCAGGATGGCCGACACCTTGATCATCGCGAACCAGTACTCGAACTCGCCGAAGAGGCGGACGGCCGTGAGATTGACGAGGATGAGCGCGGCCGAGTAGAGGGTCACCCAGACCCACAGCGACACGCCCGGGAACCAGAACTGGGTGTAGATGCCAGCGGCTGTCACCTCACCGCCCACGGCCACGACCTGGGCAAACCAGTACGTGTAGCGGACGACGAACCCGGCCCAGCGATTGAGGTAGATCTCGGCGTAGACGCCGAATGAACCGGCCGTGGGATGGACGACCGCCATCTCGGCCAGCGCGTACATCATGATCAGGCAGAGGCCGACACCCAGGACATACGACACGATCACGCCCGGGCCGGCCTGTCCGACGGCCATGCCGCTGCCGAGAAACAGCCCGGTACCGATCGCGCCGCCCATCGCAATCATCGTCATGTGGCGACGAGTGAGCTGCCGGTGGAGGCCGCGCTCGCGATCGACCAACTGATCGCCCAATGACGTCATTGTTCGTGGAGCCGGTAGTACTCGTGGAGCATTCTGGGGAGATCGACGACCGAGCCGCGCGTCGGCCCTTCAGCCAGCGGTTCGTGGAGGAACCGGTCGGGGAGCGTGTCTTGCGCCTTCGTCACGCCGAAACGTCGGTTCAGACCCAGGTCACGTTGCACCGCGTCGCCGAAGTGCGCCTCCAGCCGTTCGGGCGTGTATTTCACGCCCGTGGCCGCGCCGAGCAGCCCCGCAGCGCTGTCGAGGTTGATCACGTCCATGCAGAGGCCGACGTTCTTGCACATGGTGAGCGAGTCGGTGAGCAGGGCGATCTTCTCCGAGTAGGTGACGAGCGCGGCCTTGCCCTCCTCGGCCAGGCGGTCGGCCGCCTTCTCGGTGCCGAACCGCTGCCGCGCCACCTCCCAGCGCTCGGTCAGCTCGAAATACGGCTCGGCTCGCAGGTGGTCGGCGCCGCGTGACGCCACCGCATACGTCAGGCCGTAGGCCTTGATGCCGCGTGGATCGCCGCAGATGATGTCGAGACCCTTGACCTGCATCACCAGTCTCTGCGCCGCCTCCGAGAAGCGCCGGGAGAACCGCGTCGCGCCCTCGGCCAGCGCGTCGCCAATCCCGCGCCTGTGGGCGATGAGTTCGACCAGCCGCCGCACCGTGTCGCAGTCGCCCCACGCGACCCGCATGCCGTCCACGTCCTCGGGTGTCACCAGGCCCTTGTCCTGGCACTCCATGAGCCAGCCGACGATCTCGCAGACGGCCAGCGAGTCCATCCCGTACTGGTTCAGCGTGCGGTTCATCTCGAGCGCGAACGGCAGGCTGCGGCTGCCGATGCGCGACGTGAAGCCGCACAGCGTCTCGAACTCCGGCCCTTCGGCTTCAACCCCCTCGCAGACGTAGTAGCGCGAGCAGTGGACGTGGCAGTTGTAGCAGCTCTTGTTCTTGACCTTGTAGGTGGATGCCAGCGTCTCGCCCGACACCTCGTCCACATACGAGCACAGGCCCTCCTGGAAGTGCCGCGTGGGCAGAATGCCGATGCGGTTGAGGTCCTGCATCAGCATCGTCGTGCCGAGGCGGCGGCGCTTGTCGTACTCGGGATGATCGAGGATGGCGCGGTGGACCTTGCGCACCTCGTCGAAGAACCGCAGCGGATCGTGGAGGCGTACCGCGCGCCTGCCGCGCACGGCGATCGCCTTGAGGTTCTTCGATCCCATGACCGCACCCATCCCGGCACGGCCGTTCACGCGGTGGCCACTCGACACGAGCGCGGCAAAGCGCACGCGGTTCTCGCCGGCAACGCCGATCGCCGCGACCTGGATGTCCCAGTCGCCGTGGTCCTGGCGGATGGCGGCGGTCGTCTCGACCACGTCGCGGCCGGCGAGGTCTGGGCACGGGACGAACCTCACGCCCTCTTCCGAGACGAGCAGGTACGTGAGGCTGTCGGCGCAGCCGGTGATGACGATCTGGTCGAACCCCGTCAACTTCATCTCGGGGCCGAAATGGCCGCCCGCGGCGGAGTCTCCGAGAATCCCGGTCAGGGGGGAGCGGGCCGTGACCGTGTAGTAGGCAGAGGCGGGCAGCAGTGTGCCGGTGAGGGGGCCGATGCCGAAGATGAGGACGTTGCCCGGACCCATCGGATCGCTCGCGGGGTCGAGATCCTCGGCGAGCCGCTTGGTGTTGGCGGCGCGCCCTCCGACCACGTCCTTGATCCAGCGCGGATCGAGCGGTTCGACCTCGAACCGGCGCGACGTCAGGTCCACGCGGAGGATCCGGCCGCCGTAGCCGCAGGTACGGTCAGCCACGCGCCACCCCCCATGTTGCGCGGGCCGACAGGCCGATCGATCGCACGAACAACGCCCGCTTGTGGCTCGGCCCGAGCCGCTCGCTGCCCGCCTTGAACGGGGCGAGCGACAAGACGCCGCCCGCGCACGGCGCGAATTCGATCGCGCCCTGCGTGCACGCCTCCACGCATCGCGGCTGGCCTCCGCACAGGTCGCAGACGTACGCGATGCCGTCCACCGGCTCGATGGCGCCGATTGGGCACGAGCGGGCGCAGGCGCCGCACTCCGAGCAGAGGGTGGGCGAGACGACGACCTGGCCGAGCGGACCCAGCGTGAGGGCGTCCGCAGGGCACGCCAGGCAATAGCGCTCCGCGCACTGCTGGCAGACGACAGGCGCGTCCACGCCGATCTCGTAGAGATTGACAACGCGGATGCGGGCCAGGTGCCGGCCCCCGCTGCCGGTATGATGAAACGCGCAGGCAGCCTCGCAACAGCGGCAGCCCGTGCACTTGCCCACGTCAATCCGGATCATCGACCAGCCTCTCCACGCGGAACAGGACCTGGCCCTTCGGATCGGGGCAGGTGAAGTGGCGCACGGAGTGGACCCAATGGCTGGACGGCAGATGTTCCTGCACGCCAAGGACGGGGAACACCGGCATCATGCTCTGAAGCGCCCACATGCAGACGAACTTCCCGTCAGGGACCGACAGCTTCGACCCGTCGAGGTAGAACGAATCCCCAATCATCATCGGCAGGTTGCAGCAGCCGCCGACACGTTCGACCGACACCTTGATCCTGGCCATTCCGGCTCCTTCTGCCCGGTGCGAAGCCGGTATCATACTGCATCCGAGTACATCGCAGCCGGCATCGCCGCCGAAGGGACATGTACAGCGCCCAGGACCTGGTCGCCATGATGGCCGCTGGGTGGCCACGGGCCAGCGGCGGTCGGTTCGCTACCGGATCCGGTAGATCTGCAGCTTGAAGGTCGCGCGACAGGAGTAACCCTCCAGGCGCAGTTCCACACGGTGCATGTCCTTCAGGTACGCGTGCAGCTGGCCCGGTCCCGAGACCTCGAGATCGCGGCCGCCGGCCGGACTGCCACACGTGCCGCCGGCCTCGCAGCAGACGGGCTTTGCGTCGATCAGGAGACGGAACTTGCCAGGGGCGCTCACCACGAACCGCCAGATGCCCTCGCGGAAGTACCCGTCACCGCGCCACTCCACCGCCCGTTCCACCCGATCCAGGTCCGCCCCATCCGGCGTACTGATGGTGGGCTGGTTCAGGCACGGCCCCGCGTGACCGCAGTCCACGGTCTCCAGGCTGGTGCAGATCCAGATGGGCCGCGCCGAGCTGCCGAGGCCAGCCACCAGCTCCACCTCGTGCACGTCACGGCCCTGGAGACCGAGCTTCACCTGCAGGCCGTCCCGCAGCGCCGTCTTCAGAAGCGCCAGCAGCGGCGAATCCGCATGCACGAGGACCGTCAGCTTCTGCGGGGTGAAGGTCCCGTTGTCGGACACATCGCCTTCCGGCGTCTGGCCGGGCGCGGTCGTGCACACCACCTCCACGTGCGAGGCGGCGAGAGCGTCCGCAGCCGTGTAGCTCTCATACCGCTGGCCGAGTCTCTCGATGAACGCGTACCTGTAGTCGAGATCGGCGGCTGGAAGCACGACGAAGCGGCACGTCTGGATGTAGCCCGCCGCGGTGGTCTCGCCTTTGCCGTCCGTTGCGGCATCGAGCTTCACCCCTTTGTCGGCGCCGGGCGTGTGCTCTGGCGCCACCATCAACTGCAGGGGACGGCGCGTCCTGTGGGCCCGCTGGATCATCTCGAGCTCTGCTTGTCCGGTCCCGGGATCGGGACGCTGCAGGTCGAGCAGGAGACCTTCCACGATGCCGTCGTCGCGGAGCAACGAGATGGCAGCAAGGTCCGGGGCGTCCCGGTACGGTGAGCTGCCAGATTCCGGACCGCGCTCGGTGATCGACACGCCGATCACGACGCCCTCCACGAGCCGCGACCCGCGCCGGCCGTCGATCGACTGCCGCGGCACGATGGTCACGTCCTGGATGAGGTTGCCCTGGCTCGCGTCGGACGTGAAGTTCAGTTCCACGGGCTCCACACGGGCCAGCGCGTCGCGCAGCAGGCTGAGTTGCCCCAGCCTCTTGTGTGCCTGGGTCAGATCGCCGTCGAGGTTGGGAATGAAGAAGGTTGTGATCGCGTTGCCGGCGTGCACCGCCTTGACGACGGTTTCCACCCAGCCATCGTCCCGCACCAGCGTGGATTGAACGAAGCCTCGATAAGTCGCCATATCACTCCTTCCGCGCTGTCCGGGGGGCGCCCCCGCGCGCGTCGCCGCCGGCCTGGCGGGGTCGGCTAGCGTCCACCGGCCGGCTCGTTGTCCCAGTAGGTCGAATGTTGAATGTCGCTCGCCTGGAGCGTGTGCGTGGTGATCACAGCGAGGTCACCCTTGATCACGATGCCCGCCCGGAAGATGTCGGTGGCGTTCACCGTGATGGTGATGCGTCCGACACCGGTGAAATTACTGGGCAGGCCGGTGATGGGCGGATAGTCGTCCGCCTCGATCAGAGCGGCGATCTGACCCGGGTCCACGCTGGCGCACTTCGGATCGTCGGCCGTGAATCCACCGGCGTGCGCGTGGAACTTGATGCCACCGTCCGGCTGCATTTCCGGCGTCAGGGTCAACGGCCCGGAGAAATTGATGTGCGCATCGGGCCAACACTGGATGTGCACCGTGGCCTGGCCGGCGATCCAGACATGGCCGACCGCCTGGCCGTGCTCGCCGGGGTCCGACAGATCTGCCGTGAGGTCGTGCACTTCCACGTCGTGGCCCTGGATGTTCCGTGTGCGCCCGTTCTCCGCGGCGATCACGGGCTGGATCGTCGCATTCACCTTGTCCCGGTTCACGCTCACGGCGAACCCCGAGGTCCCGGTGAACACGTCGGGGGTATCGCATGCGCCACCGACCGGCTCGATCTGGAGGGCCAGCACCTGCTGGCTCACGGTGGTGGGAACGAATGTCGTCAGGTCCATGGCGGCCCCGCTCGCCGGGGGATCGGGCTTGAAGATCGGCACGATCAGGTGCGAGGCGTAGTCGACGAGCTCGGCGGCGATGAGATCGCGGACCTGCTGGCGCGACGGGACGTCCTCGTGGAAATCGCCGAGCCCGCTGACGGCCGTCGCAATCTGGGCGCGGACGGTGGAGTCTCCGCCGACGGTATAGAGGTTGGGGCTCGCATAGTCGATCGCCACGTTGGCGGCCGTCACCGTCGAGAGCGAGACGGTGACGCGGTCGTCGGTCGGGTTCACTGGAAGGGTGACCGCCACGGTGACATGGACGGTCATGTCCGTGTCGATCCGGGTGGCGTTGTTGATGTTCTTTGCTTTCAGGTGACCGGGCAGATTGATCTTGACGTGACCCTGGTCGGGCACGTCCACGGTGATCGCTCCGCGAAAGCCCGGACTCCCCGGCGCGTCGTCGTAGATGTCCACCGTCACCTGCCACACATCGTCGGGGGCGGACAGCCCGGTGGCGACGCCCGACTTCACCTGATGCTGGAAGCTCGGATTCGCCTGATACAACGCATGTACTCGCGGCTCGACCAGTGCCGGCGTCAGGACGATCGCTCCACCATCGAGGGTGAGATTGAGACTTCCCGTGGTGACCGCGGGAAATGTCATGTTCAGGACGGGCGGCACGGCCGCGCTCTTCACCATGACGCCCGGGAAAGCGAATGCAGCCTGGTAGACGATGGAGTCGAGGATGGGAATCTCGGTGATCTGCGCCTGGACGCTCATCCGGAGGTGCAGGACGAACGCGAGATCGGCCGCCAGCAGATCCATGGTCGGCGGGTGAGTATCGAGATCGCTGAGGTGCGCGTCCACGGTCGCGTGATAGGTACCGACCGCGACGTTCTCCCGGTGGAACGAGGTCTGAATCCCGGCCGCATCTGCTTCCTTGAGAATGCCGTCGATCATCCCGTTCAAGGTGTTCGTCGGCAGTTCGATGATGTATCGGAAACAAGACGTCAGCGACACAGGCCGTCCTCCATGTTCTCCCGATCACACCTTGAAGGTGATCGAGTCCAGCCAGCACTGTTTCCGGTCGCCGCGTTTGTAAGCCTCGTAGGTCGATCGCGGGTGGAAAGTGAGTCCCCCTTTTCGCACGGCGTCGTACTCCAGCAGTCGAACCACCAGCGGATGCTGCGGTCCATACGCGCGCAGCCGGCCGGGCTCGAGTCTCGCCGGGTGGGCGGCCTCCTGCCCGAGTGGAGGCAGCTTGAGATGCGTGAACAGCAGCTCGGCTCGATGCTCGGGCGACACCGGGATTTCCGGCCTTCCGGTGATTCGCTCCAACTCCGCTTTCAGCTCCGTCTCGAGTTCCGCCGTGCGCCGCTCCCTGGCGGGCGGATTGTGAAACGTGTTGTAGACGTGGTCGCGCATCTCCTGGTTGAACCGCACACCGAGGTCCTCCAGGACGTAGATCGGGTTCACCAGCAGGAGCCTGGCAATGTCGGGATTGGCGTTCAGGCGGCGGCAGATTTCCCTCATGTTCTTCGCCAGGTCTCGACGCGACTCGACATTCAACTCGGGCGTATGCTCTGGCATGTTCTCTGGCGGTCCCATTGCTCCCTCCCGCGGCCAGCAGGCCCCCCGGGATGTCCGACCAGGCCTGCCGGCAGCCGATGACCAAGCGGTGACAACGGCAACCAATGCGTCACACGGCCGATCGATCAGCGGGATCGATCGGCGGCACCTGCGGCGGCGCCTGGCGACACGACGTGAAAGGTCGAGGTCCCACGAGGCCGGCGACCGGAGACGGCGGAACGTCCGGGGAAGGATGGCCGCGCCTGTCGCGCGGACCGTCAATTGCGAGCGAAGGAGCGACGCCGGGCTGCTAGTCGCAGGACTCGTCGGATGTCCTGATGGTGCGGACCTTGGCGAGGGTCTTCTTGATTTCAGCGAACAGGGTGTCGTCGTTCAGCAGAGCCAGCAGTTCGCGCGGGTTCTTGCCCTTGGCGTGCTTCACGCCGAGCTCGAGCAGGTGGTTGCTGGCCTCCTTCTCCTCCGCGCTCATGTACTTCTGCGCGCGGTGGAGCGCCGCCCGGGCGTCGCGGATGTGCTGCTCGGTGATCCGGCTCTCCGAGCGTTCCGCTTCCATGAAGGTCCTGCGCGCCTCATCGACGTACTTGTCGTACATCTTGCGGGCGTGGTCGCGATCGTCCTGGGAGATCTCGGTGCGGTGGAACCGATCGAGCAGCCGCGCCTCGTTGAGGAAGAACACGTCCACCGCCCAGCGTCCGATCCTGGTCTGACGAAGGTACTTGTCCCGAACCTGGTTCGCCATGCAGGCGTCATGCTTCAGATCCACGCCCAGCAGCGAGCTTGCCGCCGAGGTCGAGCCGCAGCCGCAGTGGTCGTCGCTGCCACCCTTGCCACCCTCGCAGATGACCGAGCCCGAATCACCCCCATCGGACATCCAGGCCGTGGCAACCTGGTGGTCGAGCGTCGCGCTGCCGAAATCGTAGGTAATCGTGGCGCTGACGTCGATCTCGGTGATCGTGGACGTGGTGTACTCGGTGGTCCGGCCGACCTTCTCCACGTTCATGCCGATCGCGGGCGCCACATCCGACCCCGGCCCGGCCGGGAACTGGATGTTGAGCTGGGACAGCACGTTCGACATCTGGTTCATGAGGGTGCGGTTGCACGATCCGGCGAAGAGTAGGCCCACCGCCGGGTGCGTGGGACTGGGCACGGGCATCAGGTTGTTCTTCATCTGATCGACCACCATGCCGGCCGCGTCCCCCGCCACCTGAGCGATCGCGCAATCCACCGTGCTGCCGGTCGTGTTGATCGTCACGAAACGCTTGAGCGTGGCGATCCGGTCCGCCGGGTCCGCGCCCCCGTCGAACGGCCCCGGCTGCACGATCGCGTCGCCAATGGCGGCGGCGTTCTGGTTCGCGAGGACGTGGTTGTTGCTCAGGATGCAGAGCGACCTGTCGGTGTTGTCGTTCACGAGGCAGCCCAACGTCCCCGCCGTGATGGCCGTGTGCCCGATGCTGATGCCCGAGGGCGCGGGCCGGTCCCGGCCGAGGAACGACAGCGGATAGAACGGTCCGGTCTCGACCACGTCGACCTCGACGCAGTCGCCGCCCAGGTACAAACGCCGCGGCAGCAACCGGCTGTGTGGAAGGAACTGGGCCGGCACCTTCTTGACCACGTAGATCACCAGCGCCGGATGCTCGGTGACTTCGCCGTGAGCGATCCGCCGCCCGAACGCGGCGCCGACGACATTCGCGTCCTTCCGCAGGGACTCCCAGTGGTTGCGCTTGAGGGCCGAGACCAGGTATCTCGACTTGAGAAATCGATCGTCTGGCATCACAACCTCCCTTCTAGTGCTGGAGCTTGAACTCGCCCGTCACCACGAATCTCAGACGCACGCCCTCCAGAGCCGCCGGTTCGGCCGGCACGTCGCTCTTCTCCTTCACGTAGACCACAATCGCGTATCCACGGCCTCCGGGTTCGTCGCTGCCGACGCCGGTCCCCACCGCTCGATACGTGCGCACCACCTGATCGCGGTGCTCTGCCAGCAAGCGCTTCACGCTCTCCACATCCGTCGGATCGGCCACCTCAGTTCGACTCCTTCTCCGGCGGAATCCCGCCGGTGTCGCCCGGATTCGCGGCGCGCGCGAGTGTCGACTCCAACCCACCCCAGGGGCAGCGGACGATGTAGTCCAGCAGATCCGCGAGCCCCACGCGATAGATGCTCGACGGCATGCGATCCAGGCAGCGTCGTGCGTTCGCTGCATACACGTCCATCGTGGATCTGGACGCCTCCACCACCGTCGGCCGCGCCAGGATCTTCTGCATCCGCGCCCGTTCGCGCCGGTTCAGCGTCTCCGCGCGCGCCAGCTTGCCGAGCAGCGGGTCCTCCGGATGCAACTCCCACGCGTGAACCATCGGCAGCGTCACCGTCCCCTCGGCCACGTTGTTCTGCAACGTCTTGGATGCCTTGAGCGGGTCGCCCAGAATGTCCATCAGATCGTCCACCATCTGGAAGGCCAGCCCCATGTTCATGCCGAACTCCCGGTAGATCTGGCGGAGTTCCTTGCCGGCACCCGCCATGGCTGCGCCCGCCTCCGCGCAGCCGGCGAAAAAGGCGGCTGTCTTCTTCCCAATGATGCCGATGTAATTGTCCATGGACATCCGGGATGCCCCGTCGCGCCGGTTCAAGTACCTGTCGAGCTGGTCGGCCTCCCCGTGCGCAATCGCCAGCCCGGTGTTGGCCAACTCCTGCGCCAGGACGATGTCGTCCCGGGATATCGCCGCGTCCAGAACCAGCTTGAGACCCCGAAACACCATGTAGTCGCCGATCAGCAGGGCCAGCCCTTCCCCGTGCAGCACCTGCATGCTGGGCTTACCCCGCCGCACGGTGCTCCGGTCCACGATATCGTCGTGGACCAGCGAGGCCTCGTGGAGCAGCTCAATCGCCGCAGCCAGGCGCGACTCCCGGCCATCGAACACGGGTCGCGTCGTCCGCAGCACTTGAACCGAGAGGTTGGAAAGGAGAAATGTAATGGGTCGGAGGCGTTTGCCCGTCGGCCAGGGATGATCGGCCAGGAATCGGACCGACCTGATCTCGATCAGGTGGATTTCCAGATCCCGGAGAAGGTCCGCCACCAGGGTGACACACAGACGCGACCGAAACTCCGAACCGAACCCAGGCGTATCGGCATCCGCTCGAGCCATATGTCGTACCAGGCCCTCAACGGCCTCTGCGACTCCGACGTCCCAAGACGAGGATCACAGCCCAAAGGGGACCGCGTTCTCGGAGCGATCCCCTGCCGCAACAATGCCGAATCGATTTGAGGCTCACCGCATTCTACGCCCCCCCAGGATGCACAGACGAAAGATGTCAAGCCCGACAATGAGTCTGCGTGCAAATCCTCCGTCCATCTCGGCTCGGCCGCATGGATCGGCACTCCCCCGGACCGGCAGGAATGGTTGACCCGCCGAGGTCGTCAGCCGTATAGTCTATCCGCATATCCGGATATATGGTCATATCGCTGCGATGACTTCACCACCCCAGCTCTTTCGCGCCCTGGCCGACCGCACCCGCCTGCGGATCGTGAACCTGCTCGCCCGCGGATCGCTCTGCGTCTGCGACATCCAGCGCATCCTCGAACAACCGCAGTCGAGCGTGTCACGCCACCTGGCGCTGTTGAAGGCGGCAGGCCTGATCCGCGACCGCCGCGACGGCATGCGGATCTTCTACGGCTTGACCGGCTGGGATTCACGCCTGGCGCGTGCGGTGTTGACCGCCCTGCGGGCCCACCTTGCGGCAGAAGCCGACTACGGCGCCGACATCGAGGAACTGATGCGGCTCCGCGAGAGGGGCGCCTGCCACGAGGAACCGAAACACCCTGGCACCCCGCGGCGACGTGCTCGACGTGCCATCGAGAGCCACCCGGAGGTATGAATGGCCGGGCAGTTGGTGCTCTTCGCTTGCGTGCACAATGCCGGACGATCGCAGATGGCGGCCGCGCTCTTCAACGCCCTGGTCGATCCCGCGAGGGCGCGAGCGCTCTCCGCCGGAACCAAGCCGGGCCCGGTGGTCCATCCCGAAGTGGCCATGGTGATGCGCGAGATCGGCATCGACCTGTCGTCGGCCACGCCGCGTCAACTGACCGACGACCTGGCTGGGCGCGCCACCCTGTTGATCACGATGGGTTGCGGCGAACAGTGCCCGTACGTGCCCGGCGTGGAGCGCAGCGACTGGGCGCTGGCCGACCCGAAGGGCCGACCGGTCGAGGAAGTCCGGGCTATTCGCGATGACATTCGCTCACGTGTCGCGGCACTGATCGAGGCGCGGGGATGGCAGGCGTGACGCATAGCACGGAGGATTGAACGATGTCCGAACACGTGACCTCTCGCCTGTCGTTCCTCGATCGGTACCTCACACTCTGGATCTTCCTCGCCATGCTTGGAGGTGTGGGCGCCGGCTATCTCCTGCCGGACGTCGTCCGGCTGATCACCGCGTTCCAGGTCGGGACGATGTCCATCCCCATCGCCGTCGGCCTCATCGTCATGATGTATCCGCCCCTGGCCAAGGTTCGCTACGAGGAACTCGGTGAGGTCTTCAGGAACACGAAGGTTCTCGTGCTCTCGCTCGTTCAGAACTGGATCGTCGGCCCGGTGCTGATGTTCGTCCTTGCCATCGTCTTTCTTCGCGACTACCCGGAATACATGGTCGGCCTGATCATGATCGGCCTCGCGCGCTGCATCGCGATGGTCATCGTCTGGAACGAGTTGGCAAAGGGCGACACGGAATACGCGGCTGGCCTCGTCGCGTTCAACTCGGTGTTCCAGGTGCTGTTCTACTCCGTCTATGCCTGGGTGTTCATCACCGTCCTTCCCGGGTGGTTCGGCCTGAAGGGTGTTGCGGTCAACATCTCGATCGGTGAGATCGCGAAGAGCGTCTTCATCTATCTCGGCATCCCGTTCCTGGCCGGCATCCTCACGCGCTTCTTCCTGGTTCGGGCACGAGGACGGCAGTGGTACGAGACCCGGTTCGTCCCGAAGATCAGCCCGCTCACGCTCATCGCCCTGCTGTTCACGATCGTGGTCATGTTCTCGCTCAAGGGCGAGTACATCGTTCAGCTCCCCATGGATGTCGTCCGGATCGCCATCCCGTTGCTGATCTACTTCGTGGTGATGTTCCTCATGTCGTTCTACATGGGCTACAGGCTCGGCGCCGACTATTCGAAGACGGCCACGCTCTCGTTCACCGCGGCGAGCAACAACTTCGAGTTGGCGATTGCGGTGGCCGTCGCGGTCTTTGGCATCCACTCCGGGGCGGCGTTCGCGGCGGTCATCGGCCCGCTGGTCGAGGTTCCGGCGCTCATCGCCCTGGTCAACGTGTCGCTGGCGTTCCAGAAACGGTATTTCAGGAGTGAGGCACCGGCCGCATCGCGCGCGTGAAGGCGTCGTCATGTCCGATCACCACAACGAGAGCCGCTCATCGATCGCGCCGACATCGTCTGCCGACCCGGGTTCTGCCGAATCACACCGGTTGCCGCGATATCTGGCCGCCTGTGCGGTTGCCGTGCTCGTGTGGGTCGCCGTCTACGCGAACCTGCAGCCGTTCGCCGCGTGGCTGACGTATCGGGTCATCGGTCTCGAACGCGGGTCCCACCTCGCCTCGGCGGTGGAGTTCTTCGTCTTCGAATCGCCGAAGGTGCTGATGCTCCTCGTGGTCGTCGTCTTTGGAGTCGGCATCGTCCGCTCGTTCTTCACGCCCGAGCGGACGCGCGGCATCCTGGCTGGCAGGCGCGAGTCGGCCGGCAACGTCCTCGCGGCATTGCTCGGGATCGTCACGCCCTTCTGCTCGTGCTCGGCGGTGCCGCTGTTCATCGGATTCGTCACCGCCGGCGTCCCTCTCGGCGTGACGTTCTCGTTTCTCATCTCTGCGCCGATGGTGAACGAGGTGGCGGTGGTGCTGCTCTTCGGCCTCTTCGGCTGGAAGGTGGCCGGACTCTACACGGCCACCGGCGTGCTGATCGCCATCATCTCGGGGTGGACGATCGGCCGGCTTCGCCTCGAACGTCATGTCGAAGCGTGGGTCTTCAAGACGCCCGCGGGCGGCGCTGGACTGGCCGAGCAGCGCCTGGAGTGGGCCGATCGAATCGAGGCGGGCTGGCAGGCGATGAGAGAAATCGTCGGCCAGGTGTGGCCCTACGTGCTGCTCGGGATCGCCGTCGGCGCCGGCATCCACGGCTACGTGCCGGAGAACTTCATGGCCTCCATCATGGGCAGGAGCGCCTGGTGGAGCGTCCCGGTGGCGGTGATCATCGGCATTCCAATGTACTCGAACGCCGCGGGCATCATCCCCGTCGTGCAGGCACTGCTCGGCAAGGGCGCGGCCCTCGGCACGGTGCTCGCCTTCATGATGGCCGTCATCGGCCTGTCGCTGCCGGAGACGATCATCCTTCGCCGCGTGCTGAAGCCGACGCTCATCGCGGTGTTCGTCGGCGTCGTCGGAACCGGCATTCTCCTCGTCGGGTATCTGTTCAATATCGTCTTCTGAGGCAGTCAGCGATGAAGATCGCGGTGCACGGTCCGGGCTGCGGTCGCTGTCGACTTCGTCATCGAGCGTCGGACCCAGGACCCCGTCGGGGATCGTTTCGTCGAACGCCGTATAATCAAGTTGTCCTTGTCCCTCTCGTCGGATCGTCAAGAAGGAGCGTTGCGTGACCGAGCCCGAGGAAGATTTTGCTGCCATGTTCGAGGCTTCGCAGAAGGCGAGGCGCTTCGAACGAGGAGAGACGATTGACGGCACGATTGTGGCGATCGGCCCGGACGTGGCATTCGTCAACGTCGGCGGCAAGGGCGAAGCCGTCATCGAGCTCGACGAACTGAAGAACGACGACGGCCTCGTCGAGGTCACCGTCGGCGAGCGCATCCAGGCGATGGTGGTGTCGACCGAGGGTGGGCTGACCCTCTCGCGGAAGCTCGCGCGCGGCGCTGCGAGCGCCCGACAGATCGAGGACGCCTTCCGCGCCGGTCTCCCGGTCGAGGGTAGGGTCGAACGGCCGGTGAAGGGCGGATACGAGGTGAGCATCGCCCGCCAGCGCGCCTTCTGCCCGGCGTCCCAGATCGACATCGCGCGGAACACGAACCCGGCGGACCACGAAGGGCACGTCTACACCTTCCGCATCATCGAGTACAAGGAGGGAGGCAAGAACCTCATCGTGTCCCGGCGTGCGCTGCTCGAGGAAGCACAGCAGGCACAGGCTGCCGAACTCCGCCAGTCGATCGTGGTCGGCGCGGTGGTCACCGGCCGCGTGGTCTCGGTTCGCGACTTCGGCGCCTTCGTCGACCTGGGAGCCGGGGTTCAGGGGCTGCTCCACGTCTCCGAGATGGCCTGGTCGCGCGTGTCGGACGCGTCCCAGGTCGTCACGCCAGGCCAGGAGATCACCGTCAAGGTGCTGCGCGTGGAGGCGGACACGAAGAGGATCGCCCTCGGGCTGAGGCAGCTCACCGGCGACCCGTGGTCGACGGTCCACACCACGTACGCAGTGGGACAGGTGCACACGGGGCGTATCACGCGCCTCGCGGAGTTCGGCGCGTTCGTCGAGCTGGAGCCTGGAGTCGAGGGGCTGGCGCACGCCTCCACGTTCGCCCCGACGGGCCGGACGGGCGGCTGGTCCCGCACGGTTGCCGTCGGCATGGAGGGCGCGTTCGAGATTCTCACCATCGATCTGGAGAAGAAGCGGATTGGCGTGGCGCTCGTGCCGGAGGGCTCGGCGAAGGCCGGCGGGAGCGCGGCCGTGCAATCGAAGATCGAGGCGGGCGCGCGTCTCACCGGCACGGTCGAGCGCCACGAGAAGTTCGGCGTGTTCGTGTTCCTCGGGTCGGGGCGCACCGGCCTCATTCCGATGAGCGAGACGGGCCTCGAGAAGGAGGCCGACGTGGCGAGGGCGTTTCCCGTGGGCGCCGATGTCGATGTCGTCGTCCTGGAAGTCGACGCCTCGGGCCGTCGCATCCGTCTCAGCCGCAAGGCTGTCCTGAACGCCCAAGAGACCGAGGAACTGCGCGACTACACGTCACGCACGGATGCGGAGTCGTCGAAGGGGTTCGGGTCGCTCGCCGACAAGCTCCGCGGAGCGCTGCAGCCGCGGAACAAGTAACCATCCCCGTCAGAAACCTGCCGTGCCGTCAGGACGCGTTGCGGGCCTCCTTCCTCGATCTCGTTCGGGGGAGGACCCTGCGCGTGTCGCTGGTGGCCGGCTCGGCTCGATGCCGCGACAGGTCCCCGGTCTTCAGTAGAAGAAGGCGACCGTGATCAGGAGGAGCGCCCCGAGCAGGAAGGGCCAGTAGAGCAGTTTTGCGACCAGGTTGTCTCGGTAATGGATGATCCGAATCTCGTTGCCCATCGCGAACAGGACGGAGTTCACGGAGACCCAGAGGATGTTCAGGTAGGTCAGGAAGCAGAAGTACTCGAGGTAGAAGACCTCCTCCGCGCCGAGCCGGCGGCGGATGTCGATGTGGCTGAAGGCAATGACGAAGATCATCGCCGCACAGATGTTGAGGATGCGCCCCGACCCCGCCTGCATGAAGCCCACGAGACGCTCGTCCCTGCTGGCGATCATGATGAGCGTGAAGAGGAGGACCGAGATGATGATGAGGGGCGTCAGGTTCGAGATGAACGCGTCGAGGAACACCCGCTTCGCCGAGATGTTGAAGTAGAGCGCCGGGAAATCGGCCTTGGACAGGCCTCTCTCGAAGCCGAAATTCGTGCCGGTCTCCCGCCGTCGGAGCTCGAAGAAGGACTGATCGACCTTCCAGCCGGTCAGCGACAGGTCCCGGTCGAGGCCCGGCAGCGAGGCGGGGTTGGTGAGCCGGTAGCCCGCGAGATCGGGGATGAGGACCACGTTGTGATTGAGGTCCTTGTGCGCGAGTCGCAGGCCGAGGAGGCTCTGTTCGAGCGGATAGCGAGAGTGATCGAGCCGGACGTGCAAGGTGGCGGAGAACTGCCAGCGAACCACCTCGAACCCGTTGTCGATCGCCCGGTAGTTCTCGGCGATCTCGACTGTCGAGGCGCCGCCGACCACGAATCCGCGCGTGAGGTGATCCTGGGCCCCCGGGGTGTACTTGTTCCAGACGTAGCCCGTCAGGGTCAGATCGCTGGGGCCGGAGAAGAAGGCCGATTCGATGAAGACGCCGGTAGGCACGAACTGTGGCGGTTCCGTGTGGTTCCGGTCGCAGAGCTGCCGGTATTCGTCCATCACGTGGCGGAGCGTGCCGACATCACTGACCTTGACGCCGATTGCCCGCCGGTGCCCGTCGTTGGCCAGCGAGAACCACCAGATCGTCCCCATGGCGACAGCGAACACCAGGGCCCACGTGAGTGAAACGGCCCAGAGGGTGGTGGCCCGGCCCGTGTCGGCCCGGAACACCAGCGCCGAGAACAGGCACAGGAAGAGGACGAGCGCCAGGACGGCGTGGACGAGTTGTCGCCGGAGGAGTCGAGCGTCGAGCGGCAGGTCGTCTTTGATGAACGTGTTCTGGAGCGACCAGCCGGTTGACGGCACCGGCGTGTAGACCAGCCACGCCGCCATGCCGGTTGTCGTGCTCGAGTGCTCGATCACCCCGCTCTCTCTGGAGCGGACCTTGTCCACCAGCAGCCGCCGGGTCTGGTCCCCACTTGCCTTGGCCACGTCGAGAAGGGTCTTTCGCTCGATCACGTAGCTCGAGACCGGATGGTGGAGGTAGACGCCTTTCGACGAGACCAGCGCGCCGAACCCCGAGGGGCCCAGGTCGGCGGCTTCGATGAGGCGCCGGATGCCGTCGAGGGCGATATCGAGGGTGACGACTCCCAGGGGGCTCCCCTTGTCCGGGCCGTAGAAGGGTGCGGAATAGGTGACCAGCAGCCTCTCCGCGATCTCGTCCCAATACGGTTCGGTCCACATCGCTCCGCGCGCCATCGGCGGCCCGTACCATTCGCAGTCGGGCTTCGTGTAGTCCACGACCCGGTCGAGTTCGTAGAACTGCAGGCCACCGGCCTTCCTCACGAAGTAGGCTGAATACAGTCGCCGGTCCGGCGTCTCCGAACGGCAGGAACTCGACCGGGACGAGCAGGTCGTCGTAGCCGCGTTTCAGTTTCGCCGAGTCCGTGACCGAGAGGGAGAGCAGCGTGCGTCCGTGGAAACTGCCTGAGAAGGCGAGGTGCGCGCGCCCGTCGAGATCCGTCAATTGGTCACCGCTGCCCGAATGGAACACCACCGGATGGGGCGAGTCCGGGGGCAGCAGCGGCGTCACGGCGAGCGTGCTCGCGCCGAACCAGGTGGCCGGGCTCCTCAGACCTCCGGAGCCTCTTCGTCGGGCACCAGCATCATGACGATGTCGCCGGCGCGTGGCCCTGCGATCCGAACCCGGTGGCCCCGATCCGCTTCCCGCTGAGGACGTTTCGGTTGGCGTCCGTATCGCAGAACACTCGCAGTGCTTTTCGCACTCCTTCCTTCTGCGGGTCTCGCGCCCGAGCCTCAGTTCAGCATCGTCTCGGTCGTCCCCGCCCCCGGGGGGACGACAGGGTGGACGTTCTCTTCCTGGCGGACTATTCGTGGCCTTCTCACATCGTCCTAGCGACGCTTCAATGCCTTCCAGTTGAGGACGGTTCCTCCCAGGTAGGCGATGCCGGCCGAGAGAAAGACCAGATGAGACGCCACGCCCGCCAACAAGACTGGTCCTTCCCGGAACCCCAGGGCGACCATGAAGGTGAGGATGATGAACAACCCGCGCAAGAGGAACAGGCTCCCGATCCCAACCAAGGCGGTCCGCAGGAGCGGCAGGCGCCGGATC